>JBMQEM010000039.1:0-8952 GCA_049363815.1 Bacteroidota bacterium | reverse complement strand
CACTTTTCAAGTCTGTATTATCCCCACGTTATATTGTTTGGTAATAGGAGCGTGGTTAGCAGCTTCAATTCCCATAGAGATCCACTTGCGCGTATCAACAGGATCGATGATTGCATCAAGCCATAGTCTTGATGCTGCATAATAAGGTGAGATCTGTGAATTGTATTTGTCCGTGATCTTTTTCAGCAATTCTGTTTCGTCTTCTTTGGTGATCTCTTTTCCTTTTGCTTTCAATGCACTCACCTGAATCTGCAATAAAACTTTTGCAGCTTGTGCGCCACCCATTACTGCTATCTGCGCTGTCGGCCATCCGATAATAAAACGAGGGTCATAAGCCTTTCCACACATGGCATAATTTCCGGCGCCATACGAATTACCAATGATGACTGTAAATTTAGGGACAACAGAATTACTCATGGCATTGACCATTTTTGCGCCGTCCTTGATAATTCCACCTTGCTCACTTCTTGAACCAACCATGAATCCGGTTACATCCTGTAAAAAAACAAGTGGAACTTTTCTTTGGTTGCAATTCATTATGAAACGGGCCGCTTTATCAGCTGAATCGGAATAGATCACTCCTCCAAATTGCATTTCACCTTTTTTACTTTTTACAACTTTCCGTTGATTAGCAACTATTCCGACAGCCCAGCCATCGATACGTGCAATTCCGCAGACGATACTCTGTCCGTATTTATCCTTATATTCATCGAATTCACCACCATCAACCAAACGTGCAATGACTTCATGCATGTCGTATTGCTTAGAGGCTTCGCTTGGTACAATACCGTAAAGTTCTTTTATGTTTTTTACAGGTTGAACAGATTTCACTCTGTTGAATCCTGCCTTTTCAAAATCACCGAGTTTGCTGAAAATATTTTTAATGTGGTCCAATGCCGCCTTATCATTCGGGAATTTATTATCGGTTACTCCTGAGATCTCACATTGTGTGGTCGCACCACCAAGGGTTTCATTGTCGATGTCTTCACCGATAGCAGCTTTCACCAGATACGAACCTGCCAGAAAAATTGAACCGGTCTTATCAACGATCATCGCTTCATCACTCATGATCGGCAGGTAAGCTCCACCGGCCACACAGCTTCCCATGATCGCTGCCACCTGTATGATTCCCATCGACGACATGATCGCATTGTTGCGAAAGATGCGTCCGAAATGTTCTTTGTCTGGAAAGATCTCGTCCTGCAAGGGAAGAAAAACTCCGGCACTATCTACAAGATAGATGATCGGCAATCTGTTTTCCATGGCAATTTCCTGCAAACGCAGATTCTTCTTGCCACTCATCGGGAACCATGCACCGGCTTTGACTGTTGCATCGTTCGCAACAATAACACATTGCTTTCCTTTCACATACCCGATTCCTGCAACAACACCTGCAGCCGGGCAACCGCCATATTCTGCATACATGTCTTCAGCAACAAAAGCTCCGATCTCAAAAAAGTCTGAGTTTTTGTCGATCAGATATTCTATGCGTTCTCGAGCAAGCATCTTTCCCTGCTCTTTTTGTTTGGCTGCATTTTTTGGTCCGCCACCTTCAGCAATTTTACTTTGACGGTGCTTAAGTGCATCGACCAGTTGCCGCATGGCATCTTCATTTTTATTGAATTCTATATCTGTCATAAGTTGATTGAAGGGGTAAAGATAAAGATGTATTTTACTCGGCAAGGATATGTTAATTAATTCAGCCGGGCTGTGAAAAACAAGGGATTCAATCCCATTTTTTGAAGATAAAAAATACAGCTAAGATGAGAAAACCAAATCCTACCAGATAGTTCCATTGCAGTTTGTCGGTCTTGAAGATAAATATGGCACAAAAAGAAAAGACAACCAATGTGATCACTTCCTGTATTACTTTCAGTTGGAAGAGATTGAACGGACCACCATTTTCATTGAAACCGAGTCGGTTACCGGGCACCTGAAACATGTATTCCAAAAGCGCAATTGCCCAACTGATTAATATCAAGCCTATTAAACCGGTGGTCTGAAAAACATTCCATTTCTTGAACTGTAGGTGACCATACCAGGCAAAGGTCATGAAGAAATTGGAAATGATGAGAAAAAGTATTGAAGTCAGTCCGCGGATCAGCATAAAAAATTATTATTGAGGATTTGGAGCCGGATTGATAATTCCTGGAAACCTGAAAGGCTTGAATTCAAATTTCGAAATAACGATCTCAAATTCTTTAAGGTTGGAAGGTTCGGACATACGGTATAACCAGACATTTATACTGACTCTCTCATTGATACTCATGTATTCTTTATTTGGCTTGATCTTATGATGGGAATAATTTTTATGCAAGCAACCTTTATTGTCTTCTGTCTCATAAGAAGATTTGAAAGCGATCTTTCTTTTTCGCAGCTCTATAGTATGTTTGGATTTTTTGGTGAAGTCTGTATTGAAACGATATGCTTCATCCTCTTTTGGCTGCATGACATATTGAGAATTCAAAGAGTTGTCCTTTCCCCATTGTGAAAACTCAATGTCCACTTCTTTATGAAAATTCAGGGAATCTTCTCTGTCATACATGAACAATCCTACTACGATATCTTTGTCTAATGGGGTTTCCAGAGAATCTATGTAAAACACGTAGCTGCCATAGCCTAAATTTTTCTGCATCCGAACTTCCGGACAATACCATTTATCGTTTCTCATGGTAAGTCTGAGATGGAGTTTGCCATTGGCATCGACGTAGACGTTTTCTTTCGATCCAGAAAAATAGTTATTTCCCGGACCGGTATGTTTACCATAGGAATCTTTGATGGTCCAGGTGTATCCTGAAAATTCAATAGTTCCTGCGACATTTTTGGAACCACTTATTATTTCTGAATCATTTTGTCCATTCATGTCGATTGTAAATACTATTATTAAAAAAGTTAGTACACCCAATCCAAATAAAATACCGGTTTTTTTTATTCTCATCAATCTATTGTTTTTTGAAAAGGAACTCATGCGCGAGGATGATGTTTTAATATCGATGCACGTAAAAAATCGCGATCGAGATGTGTATAGATTTCTGTGGTGGTAATGGATTCATGTCCGAGCATTTCCTGAACTGCCCGGAGATCTGCTCCGCCTTCAATAAGGTGTGTAGCGAATGAATGGCGGAAGGTGTGTGGACTGATACTTTTTTTTAAGTTAATTTTTTCTGCTAGTTGTTTTATGATCAGGAATACCATGACTCTTGATAATGGTTTTCCGTTTTTATTCAGAAATACAAAGTCTTCTGAGCCGGAATTGATCTTTAAATGACAACGTATTTCATTGAGGTAAATTTTGATGTACTTGATAGCAACGCTTCCGATCGGCACAAGTCTTTCTTTGTCGCCTTTGCCCAGGACTTTTAAGAAACCAATTTCAAAATGTACGTTTGATAATTTGAGTGAGATCAATTCGGATACGCGGAGGCCACAGCTATATAATGTTTCAAGCATGGCTTTGTTCCGTGCTCCTTCGGGTTTACTTAAGTCAATTGCATCGATCAGATTATTGATGTCGTGAACAGTAAGTGTATCCGGCAACTTTCTTCCCAGTCTGGGTGAATCAAGTAACTGGGAAGGATCATCAGTGACAATATTCTCAATAAGACAATACTTGAAAAACCCTTTCAAGCCTGAAATAATTCTAGCCTGACTTCTGGCACTTAATCCCAGTTCATTTATCCACTGCAAAAATTCACGAAGATGACTGACTTTAATTTCAGATGGGCTCAATGCCTGCTTTGAGATGATCAGGAATTGTTCAAGCATATTTAAGTCATGGAGATACGCCTCAACGGAATTTTCCGAAAGCGAACGCTCCAGTTTCAAGTACGACTTGAAACCCATATTATAACTTTTCCAGCTCAGACAATAGGGTATTAGGTATTAACAAAAGTGCCTAAAATGAAGTCGTGAAAGGGCTTTTGAAGGAAAACTTTTCCACATTAAGATTTGAATAATTGTAAGTATTTTGCACCAAAATCGAAGCTTCTATGAACATCCATATAATAAACGGACCAAATCTTAATTTACTCGGTAAAAGAGAGCCTGATTTGTATGGTAATCTGTCATTCGAAGCTTATTTTGAAGAATTGAAGCAGGAATTTCCAAATGTAAATCTTTCATATTATCAGTCGAATGTAGAAGGTGAGTTGATCAATAATCTTCATGAAAACGGTTTCAGTGTTGATGGGATCATTTTGAATGCCGGAGGTTATACACATACTTCAGTGGCATTGAGCGATGCTGTGGCAGCAATTAAAACACCTGTTGTAGAAGTTCACATCTCAAATATTTTCGCGCGGGAAGAGTACAGGCATATTTCGCTGATAGCAGGAAAGTGCATTGGAAGCATCAGCGGTTTCGGAATGGATTCATATAAACTTGCCATCATAGGTTTAATGAAACGCTAGTTTATTTTATCTTATACGCAAAGGACATACTTTTCTTTAATTCCCGCTGCAGTTTCATGACTTTCTCTTTTGCTGATTCTGCTTGTGCTAATTTGTCAAGATAATTATTCGCTTTGTAAAAAGATATATGATTGTCAAGCATAGCCTGGAAGTCAACCATCTTATCCAATGATGATGGGTCATTCATCAATAAAGGTGATGATAAAAATGCGAAATCCATTCTCAGGAATGCATCTGCACTTATGGAATCCCTAGGTTGCGAAGAACTAAAACACCCGCTGACATATCTTCCGGGCTGATAAAATTTATTTGTGCTGAAAAAATAGTGTGCCTTTGGATCGGTCAGATAAAACCTGTTTTCTTTTTTGCATATTTCTTCAGTCTTGAGTATCAGCGTTCGAAATGCATTATTAAGAACTTCTGTACTGAGATCACAGCCCGTATTGGTAATTTGTTCAGGATGTTCTTTTCCTAATTCTGTGATGTACTTATCATACTCCGGTTTTATTTTGTGATAAAACTCAGGATACAATACGGGAAGAATTCTGTAATGAGTAAATTTCATGTCATAATTGATCACAACCAGATCAGTTCTGAAATTTTCAACAATCCTGAAATAATAATATTGAATTATGGTACTCCAGTCTGAGATGAGGACAACACTGTTTTTTGGCGCTGATTTATCAAGAAGTTCCATCAGATCAGTACTGACAGGATAAGATTTTTTATTGTGGTCTTTGTAGTTATAACCGATCTGAATTAAAATGAGAACAGGAAGTATGTATTTCAGTTTCCATTTCTCTTCCCATACCAGGCACCCGATAAATACAGGAATAGTCAATACAAGGAATGGTAGTAACAAGTAAGCATCGGTACTTGACCATTGATTATTGTTCAATTGATAAAAAAACATTGCAAGAAAATAAAAGATGATTGAGTAAACAGCGACTTTCATTTTACCTTTTACCATTTCTCTGATCCCGATCAGTAAAAACGGAAGCAAAACAAAGAACTGCATAGCAGTCAGCTTCAGAAAAAATGGAAACCTTGAAGAAATAATATCAGTACTTGCCGATGTCAGGTTCTTTCCATAAGAACCACCCTTCAAATGATAGAATAACAGGTCAAGTGTTTTTGGCTGACCAAACATGAATGGATATTCATTCTGAGCCCGCATGAACATCCAGCCATAAAAGAAGATCATGATCAATGCCGACGTTGAAGCCAGAACTATAAAGGCTTTCGATTTAAAAACTGTAATTAATTTTTCAATGAATGATGATTCTTTTATTTTTTTCTTTTTCGGATCATTCTGAACATAGTTAAATAAGCCATCGGTCAGAAAGAGAACTGCAACAGGGAGAAAGAAGATCATTGTTAAATGATGTGCTGCAAGACCAAGACCGATTCCAGTTCCGGCGAGAATAATAAATGAAATATTCTTTTTAAATTGAAAGCTGATCAATCCAAAGAGCAACAACGACATGGTGAGAATCTGGAAGCTGTAGACTTCAATATTATTTGCCCAGGCCCATGTTGTGGCTGCGGTTCCAAATCCAATTGCAGTAATCATTGAAATGAATCTGACGGACAAAAAATTGTCAGCTTTCAGATGATCACCGATTTTCGCAAACGATAAATAGATCAGCAAGCAGGCTGTCGAAACGCAGACAGATGCAAATGTATTCAGTGCCGTTATGGTTGACACATTGAATATGTCAGTTAGTTTCGTCCAAAGTCCGGCTAGTAAAATATAAGCGGGTGTACCCGGCGGATGGGCAATACTTCCCAGTTTAATTACCAGTGCAAATTCTCCCGCATCATCAAACATCAATGCGTTTACGGATGTAAGCCGGTATATTATAAATGGAATGAGAAAACTGAGTGAACCAAAAATGAAATTAAGTGATGTGGTTTTATTTTTCATACTCGTTTAACAATAAATATGTGTTTTATTTCCCGCAGATCTCGCAAATCTCGCAGATTTGGCGCAGATTTTTATTTGATTTATAATTCCGTGTTCTTTTGTGTCCCGATAGTTATCGGGATTGTGCACTTGTGTTTTTTTTCTTTGCCCCCCTAAAGTAACTCTTGAATCCTATCTCTCCAAATTAAAATAATCACCCCTGACATAGCGATTGAAACTCCCAGCAGCGATTGAAAGGTGATCTTTTCTTTCGTTAATATTCTTGCAACAAATAATGCAAATGCCGGTACTAGTGAAAAAATGGTTTGGGCGATAGCAGGCTCAATCAGGGAAACTGTAAACAACGATAATGAAACTCCCAATGTCGGCCCGAAAATCGTTCCGGCTACTGCGTATTTGATGCCGCCTTCTTTGTTTTCGAAGAGCGGTTGGAGAACTGTTTTAATTTTGCCGCGAAAGAAAGTTACCAGATATAATGATGTAGTTGCAATGGTCAGCCTGATAAAAGTTGCATGAAAAGGATTGATTACGATGTCGATTTCTCTTTCCATCATCATTCCTTTTTTTGCTAAGACCAATCCGGCACCTTGACAAAATGCTGACAGAATTCCTGCAATTACTCCAATGGTAATTTTTGATTGCTGATGTGTTGGAATTTTATCTCTTTCTTTTTTACCAAGACTGATAAAATTTACTCCAATGATGGTAATAAAAATTCCGATTATTCCGATGTAGGAGAGAGATTCATCCAGTAAGATCCATGCCAGACAAAGCGCTGCAGCAGGAGCAAAGGTTGTCAGAACACTTCCTAGTCTTGCACCTAAAATAGAATATGCTTCAAAGGCAAAGTAATCACCGATCGTAAGCCCAACAATACCTGAAAGTCCAAGCCATAACCAGGCTTGTGCATGCTCTGAGGAGAATATTCCCACGAAACCTTTTGAGTCAATCGCAAAACTGATTATCGTAATGAAACACAGGGCAAGCAACAGCCGGAAATGATTCAAAGAATTGGAACCTAATCTTCTTGCAGCTTGTGTAAATGGAAAAATGCAGAATGACCAGGAAAGAGTTGTGAGTAGGCCGAAAAATATTCCTGAATTTAACATGATCTCAGCTTCTGGATCCAAATATTGCCGAACCTATCCTAACCATCGTACTTCCTTCGTTTAAGGCGATCATGTAATCGCTGGTCATGCCCATGGATAGCGTATCTAATCCATGCGACTTATGTTTATCGTAAAACTGTCGCAGTGTTTTAAATTCCCTTTTGATTAGATCGTTATCTTCTGTATTTGATGCCATTCCCATAAAACCTTTTATGCAAATGTTTTTCAGATCCTGTAAAAGCGATCCGTTGAAAAATTCATCTGCTTCCTCAAAACTTAATCCGAACTTAGTGTCTTCGGAAGCAATGTATATTTGCAGTAAGCAGTGTGCCATCGTGTTTTGCTTCGCTGCTTGCTTATTGATCTCAACCAGCAATTTCAGACTATCAACACCATGAATTAATTTGGTGACCGGTAAGATATTTTTAACCTTATTCGATTGTAAATGACCAATGAAATGCCAGTCTACAGACTCAACCATCATTGCCTTTTCAAGCAACTCCTGAACGTAATTCTCCCCGAAAATATGTTGTCCATAGCTCTGAAGTTCTTTAATTGCTTCAACAGGTTTGGTCTTGCTAACTGCCACCAATTGAGCGTTGAAAGGCTTTAGTTCAGAAAGGATCCTCTGATAGTTAAGGAGATTGATCATTGGGTGCAAAGTAATTTTCCTGATTGAAAGGAACAAATATGGATAAAGATTGTTATTAATAGTATCATTGTGGAAAAATTCATTTGATTTCGAATAAAGTATGTCAATAAGCAAGAAAGTAAAGTCTATTAAGTATGCTATAAAGAATTTCCTGTTTTCGTTCAGGAAATTTTCAGGTAATAAAAGTAATTTGAAGTCGATCTATGACCGGACTTTCTCAGATGATGAAGGAAATGCAATCAGCCTTTCAGAATTCAAAGGGAAAAAACTACTGATCGTTAACACG
This sequence comes from Bacteroidota bacterium, assembly GCA_049363815.1. Lineage (GTDB taxonomy): Bacteria > Bacteroidota > Bacteroidia > AKYH767-A > 2013-40CM-41-45 > JADKIH01. The sequence goes on along the minus strand of JBMQEM010000039.1, from coordinate 569 downwards.
GCATCAGCATGCGGGTATACATTTCAGTATTCCGATCTTGAAAAATTATCGAGTCAGAACAAAGACAAGTTAAATGTTGTTGCTTTTCCCTGCAACGATTTTGGCAGACAGGAGCAAGGCAGCAATGATGAGATCCAGAGTTTTTGTAAAAAAAATTTTGGCGTAACCTTTAAAGTTTTTAAGAAAACAAAAGTAAAGCGTTCAGATAAAAATCAGATTTTTCACTGGCTCACTAATTCCGATTTAAATGGCTGGAATGATCAGGCTCCAATGTGGAATTTCTGGAAGTTTTTGATTGACGAAGAGGGAAGGTTGGTCGCTGTTTTTCCTTCGAGGTACTCGCCGGTTGGGAAAGAGTTGGTGAATCTAGTGAATAGTGGTAAGTAGTAAGTGGTAAGTAGTGAGTAGCACTACATGCTTTGCCATCAAAATCTTCACTTTACTTCAAAAGGTATTGTTGCATAAATGGAATTTCTATACAACCTGAGCATACTGTGCTACTTACTACTTACCAATTACTACTCACCAAAATCGCCAATCAACTCAATGCATGCAACACCAAGCCACTC
>JBMQEM010000038.1:0-8983 GCA_049363815.1 Bacteroidota bacterium | reverse complement strand
TAAAGAAACTGGGTTATTCAAAGAAGAAGAAGGAGTTTTCGCATTCAGAGCGAAAAGTAATTTTTGTTGGTGATTACATTAACCGCGGTCCAAAAATTCCTGAGACGCTTGAAATTGTGCGCAACATGGTGGAGAGTAAAAATGCCATTGCCTTGATGGGTAATCATGAACATCATGCCATCTGCTTTCATACAAAAAAAGAAAAGGGCGGGTATTTAAGAAAGCACACTATTAAAAATATTCTTCAGCATTATAAAACATTAAAGCAATTTGAAGATGATCAGGATGGTTACGATGAAATGATCAATTGGTTTAAAACACTTCCGCTTTTTTTCGAGAATGAAAATTTCCGCGTAGTACATGCGTGTTGGGATGATGAGCAGATAAATTTTTTGAAGAAATTAATTACGCATAAATTGGATCATCAATTGATCACTGATTCTGCTGACAAAGATCACCCTGCTTTTAATGCATTTGAAATTACGTTGAAAGGAAAAGAACTGGTATTGCCTTTGTCAGAACGTTTTACCGACAAATTTGGCGATCATACTTCTATCCGTGTAAAATGGTGGCTTGATGCACATCACTCAACCTTCAAGGAATTATGTATTGATCCGCTACCGGGACTGAAAGATGACGCTGTGATAGGAGGAGAACAATTGAGTGCGAGCAGATATAAAGAAGAATATAAGCCTGTTTTTTTCGGACATTATGCACTTGAAGGAAAACCTAAACTTTTCAGAAATAATATTTGCTGCCTTGATTATTCAGTTGCCAAAGATGGACCAATGGTGGCGTATAAGTATGATGGGGAAAAGGTGTTGGATAATTCGAAACTTGTTACTGTGTAATTGGAGAAAAATAAAACACTACGTTCACTAAGTTTTTAGCACAAGAACACGATTGATACATTTTTCATTAGTGTTCTTGTGACAAATTTTAGTGAACTTAGTGTTGAAATATTTTATTTTACTGTAGGATACCCCATCGATTCCCATTTAAGAATCCCGCCTTGAAGATCATGGACATTCTTAAATCCTTTTTCTTCCATAAGTTTTGTTGCTGCGGCGCTACGTTTTCCGCTTCTGCAATACACTTCGTACTTTTTGTTTTTGTCAAGTCCATCGAGACGAGTTGCAAAATCATCAGCGTTATAATCGATGTTGACAGAATTTGCAATATGGCCCTCTGAATATTCTACAGGCGTTCTTACATCGAGAACAACAACTGTTGAATCTTCGATCTCCTTTTTGAAATTCTCAGGAGTAATTGTTGTTGCAGTGTTTTGTCCGCAGGCGAATTGAACGAAGGCGAGGATGAATAGTATTGATAGTTTTTTCATGGGGTCAGAATTTACTTTGATTTATATTGCAAAATTACTGTTTATAACCTAATTTGAATGTGACTAAAGTTACATACAATAATGCATCTAAGGAAGAGGAAAATCGACGCCAAAGCAAAAAACGTTGAATGATCCTTTATTGCATCTACAAAATACTTACAAAAAATAGCTAAAAAAAATAGCCATTAACAATGTCAATGGCTATTCATTTTTTGAGAATTTATTAAGCGTCGTGCTCCTGAACTGTTTTCTCCGGACGCATCTGCGGGAAGAACAACACATCCTGAATAGAAGCAGAATTCGTCATGATCATTGATAAACGATCAATTCCCATTCCCAAACCGGCAGTTGGCGGCATACCGAACTCAAGTGCACGAAGAAAATCTTCATCGAGTTGCATTGCTTCTTCGTCGCCGCGTTTTCCTAATTCATTTTGTTCTTCGAAACGCATTCGCTGATCGATTGGATCATTCAGTTCAGAGAAAGCATTACAGATTTCTTTGCCATTACAAATAGCTTCGAAACGCTCTACCAGTCCGGGTTTTGAGCGGTGCTTCTTTGCAAGTGGAGACATTTCAACCGGATAATCTGTGATGAATGTCGGCTGAATTAATTTTCCTTCACAATGTTCGCCGAAAATTTCATCGATCAGTTTTCCACGACCCATTGTATTGTCAACATGAATTCCAAGTCCTTTAGCTGTTGTTGCAAGAGCAATTTCATCCATGTCAGTAATATCGATTCCCGTAAAATGAGCTATCGCTTCGTACATCGTATATCGTTTCCAGGGACGTTTGAAACTGATAATATGCTCACCTACCTGAACTTCTGTCGTACCATTGGTATCGATAGCAACGCGCTCCACCATCTCCTCAACTAAGTTCATCATCCATTCGTAATCCTTGTAAGCAACGTACAATTCCACCTGCGTAAATTCCGGATTATGAAAGCGGCTCATTCCTTCATTGCGGAAATCTTTTGCAAATTCATATACACCATCGAATCCGCCAACGATCAGTCTTTTCAGATATAATTCATTCGCAATCCTTAGATATAATGTCATGTCTAAAGTATTGTGATGGGTCTTGAACGGACGTGCAGCAGCACCTCCATAAAGCGGCTGAAGGATCGGAGTTTCGACTTCCATGTAACCTTTTTCATTGAGGAAAGAGCGCATGGAGTTGGTCAGCTTCGAACGTTTTACAAATGCCTCACGAACCTGAGGATTCACGATCAGATCGACATACCGCTGGCGGTATCTCATCTCCGGATCGCTGAAGGCATCGTGAACATTTCCATCTGCATCTTTCTTCACAACAGGAAGCGGACGAAGGGCTTTACTCAGTAATTTGAAACTCTGAACATGGATACTTGTCTCACCCATTTTAGTAACAAAGACATATCCTTTCACGCCAATGATATCGCCTATGTCGAGCATTTTCTTGAACAGAAAATCATAATCGGATTTATCTTCACCCGGACAAACATCATCGCGTTTCACATAGATCTGAATCCGGCCGATGCTGTCTTGTAAAACAGCAAAAGCAGCTTTTCCCATATCCCGAACGCTCATTACTCTTCCTGCAAAAGATACTTCTCTGTATGCATCGGGATTTGTGGCAAAACCATCAAGCATTTCCTGTGAAGTGTGCGTAATTGGCCAAAGATCGGCCGGGTAAGGGTTGATATTGTGTTGTTGCAATTCCTCCAGTTTCTGGCGGCGGATCAGTTCCTGTTCATTCAATTCCATAAAATGTGTTTTTCGTGGTGCAAAGATAAAATTTAGGTTGAAGATACAGCCGACATTTTTTTCCCGCAGATCTCGCAGATCACGCAGATTTAGCGCAGAGAAAATTGTTTAATTCTAATTATTGCAGACAATACTTTAAGATAAATTTCGAATGGATTATAGATTTGAGGGTCTGCGCCAAATCTGCGAGATTTGCGAGATCTGCGGGAATTTTTTTTTAGTAATTGTCCAGCGAATTGTGAACCATAAAGGGATTTTACCGTACTAATCCCTGTTTCCTGAGTTATTTCACAATTTCAGGTTCAAATTTCGAAGGTCAAATTCAAAAGTGTATTTTTACAACTAAATAAAAGAACAATATGAGCGATATGAAATCACTGGTAGACCAGTTTCCGGGGCAGCTTAAAGAAGCGATTGGGATTGGTGAGAAATTTTCAATGACAAAACCATCCAAAGAGATCAAAAATATTCTGATCACTGGACTTGGCGGATCAGGAATTGGCGGAACCATTGTTTCTGAAATCGTATTCAATGAGTGCAAAGTTCCGATCACTGTCAACAAGGATTATTTCGTACCGGCGTTTGTAAATGACGAATCGCTTGTTATTGTTTGTTCTTATTCCGGAAATACGGAAGAGACATTGCAAGCCATGGAACTTGCCATGAAAAAAAATGCAAAGATCGTCTGTATCACTTCCGGAGGAAAAGTAGCTGAAATTGCTAAAGCAAAAAATCTGGATCACATTCTGATTCCAGGCGGATTGCCGCCAAGAGCTTGTCTGGGTTATTCTCTGACACAATTGTTTTATGTTTTCGTTTCAGGCGGATTTGCAGGGAAGCATATCATCGACGAGTTAAAGACTTCTATCGAATTAATAGAAAATGAAAAATCAGCGATTCTGAAAGAAGCTAATTCGCTTACAGAATTTTTCCTCAATAAAATTCCTGTGATCTATGCAGTAGATGGATACAACGGAGTTGCAACACGATTCCGTCAGCAGATCAATGAGAATTCAAAAATGCTTTGCTGGCATCACATTTTACCGGAGATGAATCACAATGAACTGGTAGGCTGGACTGAAAAACATGATGAGCTTGCTGTGATCATTTTAAGAAGTGACAATGATTATGCGAGAACGCAGTCGAGGATAGAGATCAGCAAAAGTGTTTTTTCAAAATATGCATCGGTCCGTGAATGTTATTCGAAAGGAAAATCACAGGTTGAAAGAAGTATTTACCTGATCCATCTTACCGACTGGGTATCTGTTTTACTTGCTGAGAAAAAACAAATTGATGCAACAGAAGTAAACATCATCAATCACCTGAAAGGTGAATTGTCGAAAATATAATGAGTGAAATTTTAAAGTCTTCAACCGGGATCACGGAAGATCAGCAGAATCGCGCTGTTATCTTCCGTGATCTTGGTTTAATAGACTACAAGGAGGCGTGGGATTACCAGGAGAAATTGTTTCAGGAAGTCATTGACAGAAAAGTAAACAACAGAAAACTCGCTCCTGAAATTCAGGAAGCTCCGAAGCACTATTTACTTTTTTGCGAGCATCCGCATGTTTTCACACTTGGAAGAAGTGGTGACGAAGCCAATTTAGTGATCAAAGAAAACGATCTCCCTTCCGTACAGGCAACATTCTACAAAAACAATCGTGGAGGAGACATTACTTATCACGGTCCGGGGCAAATTGTAGGTTATCCGATTCTGGATCTTGATTTTTTCTTCACTGACATTCACAAATACCTTCGCTTTTTAGAAGAGGCTGTTATTCTCACGTTGAAAGACTATGGAATTGAAGCCGGACGAATTGCAGGATTAACAGGTGTATGGCTGGATCCGGAAGATAAAATCCGTGCAAGAAAGATCTGTGCACTTGGTGTGCGATGTTCAAGATGGGTAACGATGCATGGCTTTGCATTCAATGTGAATACAGATCTGAATTATTTCAACTACATAATTCCTTGCGGGATTACTGATAAGCAGGTGACTTCGATGGAAAAGGAATTGGGAAGAAAAGTTGATATAGAAGAAGTAAAGTTGAAGTTGAAGGAAAATATTGGAAACCTTTTTCAAATGTATTTAAAATAAAAAACACTAAGTTCACTAAGTTTTTAGCACAATCCCGATAGATATCGGGACACAGTGAAGCTAACAATCATTATGTGTTCTTGTACTGAATTTTAGTGCTCTTAGTGTTAAAAACCAATTCTGCTAATCATCCATTCCAAAGAGAGACGCTTCCTCTGTTTTGCTTGAAGTTGCAACCATCGTATTGATCGTTTCCATTTCTTCAGGAGTAAGATACCGCCACTCGCCCGTCTTTATTCCATCGAGAGAAACATTCATGATCCGGATGCGTTTTAATTTTGTTACTTCGTAATTCAAAGCTTCACACATTCTTCGTATCTGTCTGTTCAATCCCTGTGTAAGTATGATCCGGAAAACAAATTTACTTTCCATTTTTACAAAACACTTTTTCGTAACGGTATCAAGAATAGGAATTCCTTCTGACATTAACCGGATAAATTCTGCTGAGATCGGCCGGTCGACAGTAACTATGTATTCCTTTTCATGATTATTTCCGGCGCGTAAAATTTTGTTGACGATATCGCCGTCATTCGTAAGAAAGATCAAACCTTCTGAAGGTTTATCGAGTCTACCGATCGGAAAAATTCTGGATGGGTAATTCAGGTAATCGACGATGTTGTCCCTGATATTTGTATCGGTCGTACAGGTAATTCCAACAGGTTTATTGAAAGCCAGGTAAACAAGTTCCGGTTTTGCATTCAATGGTTTTCCATCGACAGTGATCACATCTTCGTGAGTAACCTTTGTACCAAGCTCCGGAATAGCGCCATTCACACGTATTCGTCCTTGTTCGATCATCCGGTCAGCTTCGCGACGGGAGCAAAAACCTGATTCGCTCAGAAACTTATTTAGCCTTGTCATTGAATGCGAAAGTAAGGAAATATACTTTCGTATTTTAAAGAACTGCTTGATTTTTAGTTTAAGGTTTAATGTTGGGATTGCGGAAAGGTGTCTATATTTTCAATGCAGATTAGCAGCTACATTTTTAGGTTAACCGGTTCAAAATATGTAACACAATAGAATTTTCAAACGAATATCACTATTCTATCATTCGTAGAAAATATTTCGAATACGGATTGGTCAACATTAAGCATTAATCAAATTTACAACCAATAGAATTACACAACAGTCTGTTCAAACTTACTGCTACTTCCAGGTAAATCCGACAATTTAAGTAGTATTTTGCGACTATGAATAAAAAAGCTAAGCGCAATCCTTTTTGGGCAAAGATCATCTGGGGATTTTTTATTATCCTGGTGAGTACAATGATTGCAATATGGATTTCCGGATATACTTACATATACAAGACACTTATTTACACTTATCCCGATATTGACGATATAAATTTGTTTGACACAAGAACTGTAACCGACAGTGCCGGTATTCCATGGACATTATCCTCAAGTTATAATCAAGGGAAGCTGAATGAAAAAACAGCATCGACTCTGATCACCAATGAAAGTGTGGCCTATCTTGTTATTAAAAACGATTCAATTGTTCATGAAGAATACTGGGACCATGCATCTGCAAATACTTTGAGTAATTCATTTTCAGTTGCAAAAAGTATTGTTGGCATACTTACAGGAATTGCCTGTGACGAAGGATATCTTTCTCTTGACGATTCCGTAGGAAAATATTTGCCGGAATTTTCAGAAGGCAGAAACGGTACATTGAAGATCAGACATCTGCTTCAGATGAGTTCCGGACTGGATTGGGATGAATCGTATAGCAGCCTGTTTTCAAAGACAACAGAAGCTTATTACGGAGCTGATCTGAAACATCAGGTTCTGAAACTGAAAGTGATCAAAGAGCCAGGAACGGTTTTCGAATACATGAGTTGCAACACTGTATTGCTTTCATTGATCATAAATAAAACAACCGGAAAATCCATTTCAGATTTTGCTTCCGAGAAATTATGGAAACCAATTCATGCAACGCAACCAGCGTATTGGTCACTTGATCACAATGACGGTATTGAAAAATCGTATTGCTGTTTTTATTCCAGTGCGAGAGATTTTGCTAAAATCGGAAAACTCATTCTTGATAGCGGATTATGGGAAGGTAAAAAAATTGTTTCGAAAGGATTTCTGAATGAAATGCTGACACCAAATATGATCAAGGATCAATTCGGTGCCAAGACAGATTATTACGGACTTCAATGGTGGCTGATGGATTATAAGGGACACAAGGTCCAGTATGCAAGAGGGATTTTGGGTCAGTACATAGCAGTGATCCCGGATGAAAAAATAATCATGGTTCGCTTAGGACATAAGCGTGGGCAGAAAGTGGGGAATCATTATGATGATTTGCTTTTGTATCTTGATGGGGCGTTAGAATAAATTTGATATGGGGTTTACAGGTTTGCAGGTTCGCAACCTGATACTTGCAAACCTGATAACCTTTTGATCTACTCTCTCCTTAATTCTCCCCATTAAAAGTTCCATCATATATTGGTTTCAAAACCCTGGCATTGAGTTTATCTTTGTCAAATGAATTCACTACCTGTTATCCAGAATATTTTATTTATCGATATAGAAACTGTACCGCAATATCCGTCTTATTCAGATGTTCCGGAACGCATGAAAAAATTGTGGGATAAGAAATGCGAGAACTTTAAGGAGGATAGAATGCCGTTTGAGTTTTACGAACGAGCCGGCATCTATTCAGAGTTTGGAAAAATAATCTGCATCTGTTGCGGATACTTTGACAACAATCAGGTCTTTACTGAAGAAGCATTTTATGGCCACGACGAAAAGGCAATTCTGCTTTCATTCAAGGAATTGATCAACACAAAATTTTATCTGAATACAAAAGTCCTGTGTGCGCACAACGGGAAAGAATTCGACTTTCCATACATCAGTCGCAGAATGCTGATTCAAGGAATTACACTTCCGTCGATGCTGGAAATAGCAGGGAAAAAACCCTGGGAAGTAAGGCATCTTGACACCATGGAATTATGGAAATTCGGTGATTACAAATCCTATACTTCTCTTGAGCTTCTCGCATCAGTATTTAATATCACCACACCAAAAGACGATATCGATGGAAGTATGGTTGGAGAGACGTATTGGAAAAAAGATGACCTGGAAAGAATTGTGACTTACTGCAGAAAAGATGTCCGGACACTTTGCGAAATTTTTATGAAGATCGCACAGGTAGAAAGAGTGAGTTTTCCGCTGGTAAATAAAGAGCTTTTGATTTAACTCAAAAATAAAAGATAATAAACGATAAAGTAAATACTCATACAACAAAAAATTATACACTAAAAATTACGATTTCACTTAGTGCTAAATCTTTTCCGCATTCATCGTATCATTACTCCTGTCCGATTGATCACCGGAATTGTCACAAAATATTCTTCTTTTATTGTTTCGGGCAGAAAAATATATTTCTTGTCGTACATATGTCCATCCATATGGAAACTTACCCAGAATTCATTGCTAAGTCCGAAAAGGTTTTCCATGATAGGCTCGATCTTTCCGTAATCATTGGCAGAAATATCTCCAATCAGATGTCGCAGGACGCTGGTCTTTACTTCCCTGCCTTCAAATTGACCGTACCCAACTGAACTTACAATAACACTTGCAATTTCTTTGTCATACAGGTTGATAATATATACGTTCCAAACCTGTTCTCCTTCTTCTTCTTCGCGGACAACTGCGACAACAATGTTCTCTACGATCAACTGGGGAATGTCTTTTAGCATAGGTGGTAAAGATAAGGTTTTTAGGAAATAAACTAAGGGAAACACATTTTTGATCTCCGGTAACACTTCTTGAATTTGGATTTTTCA
>JBMQEM010000037.1:0-9055 GCA_049363815.1 Bacteroidota bacterium | reverse complement strand
TTCAGTCCTGAGTAAATATTCATCCTTCCGTGCTTTAAGCATTATAACGGTTTTCTCAGGATCAAATCCATGGTACGATGCCTGTGATTGTACTGCATACAAGTCTGAAGGAAATGCATCATACTCACAAATGATCTTGTTACGTGTCGCTGTCGGACGATAAAAAGAAACCATCAGCAAATGAAGGTTGGTAGTCAGCGAATTCATTGCTACAACTTCTACAGGCAAAGCACCAAGTAAGGTTGCCAACTGATCAGTAAGGATCTCCTGATAGGAATACCATGGATTACGACCATGAAAGTGTCCTTCTACCCCGAAGGTCGCCCAATCTTCCAATTCAGACAGTATATAATCCTGAGTTGATCTGGGCTGTAAGCCGAGGGAATTTCCTGTCAGATAAATTACTTTTTTCCCATCCATGATCGGAAAATAGAATTCATCGGAAAATGAATTCAAAGGATCATTTGAATCCAGTGCAGCAGCAAATTCGGCAGTGTTCTTAAAATCAAACATGGGTGCAAATATGCTATAAAAAGTTCAGATTTCTGATTAAATTCGTGCCATAAAACGGACGAACATATGAAACGCGAAAAATCAGAATCCCTCTTTGAAAAGGCTAAAGAATATTTTCCCGGTGGTGTAAATTCACCTGTAAGAGCATTCAGATCAGTTGGGGGTACACCGTTGTTTATTGAAAAGGGTGATGGATGTCATATCTGGGATGCTGATGGAAATCAATTCATTGATTTTTGCGGATCATGGGGACCATTGATCAATGGTCACAATAACAAACTTGTTCGTGAGGCAATAATAGATGCAGTGAGTTCAGGTACAACCTTTGGCGCTCCAACAAGAAAAGAAAATGAACTTGCAGAATTGATCCTTTCAAATAACCGTTTCATTGAAAAGATCCGATTTGTATCATCAGGTACAGAAGCAGTAATGTCTGCCCTTCGTCTGGCAAGAGGTGTAACAGGGAAATCTGTAATCATAAAATTCGAAGGTTGTTATCATGGTCATGTTGATTCGCTATTGGTCAATGCCGGAAGCGGACTTTCAACTTTCGGAATATCTTCATCGGCAGGAGTAACAGAAGCAGTTTCAAAGGATACAATGGTACTGCCTTTGAATGATCGCAGAGCTGTCGAGATAGCAATCTCTGACTACAAGGAAGATATTGCAGCGATCATCATCGAACCCATTCCGGCTAATAACGGATTGATCCTGCAGGAAAAAGAATATCTGGAATTTCTCAGAGAGATTACAAAGAAAAACGACATCCTGTTGATCTTTGATGAAGTGATCTCCGGTTTCAGGATTGGATTTGAAGGAGCTTCAGGATATTATGGAATTCAACCGGATATAATCACATACGGAAAAATAATTGGTGGCGGAATGCCAGTCGGTGCTTATGGTGCGAGTAAAGAAATCATGTCACATATTTCACCTGATGGAAATGTTTATCAGGCCGGCACTCTTTCAGGTAACCCGGTAGCCATGAATGCAGGAATTGCCCAGTTAAAAATTTGCCTGCAAGCTGATTTCTATAAGAACCTGAATGCGAAAACAGAGAAGTTTGTAAAAACAATCAATGACTTCGCGGGAAAGAATAATTATCTATTTAAAATATTCCGCATCGGATCAATTTTCTGGTTTGCATTTACCGATAAGGAATTTGTAAGGACATCAACAGACATAGAAAGCGACAGCATGAAATATTTCCGTGAAATGCATAAGGACCTTCTTGAAAGCGGAGTTTATCTGGGACCTTCAGGCTATGAAGTTGGTTTTGTTTCCTCTGCACATACGGATGAGGTTCTTGATGTGGCTGCAAAAAAGATCTGCAATTCACTGACCAGGATCTTTACTACATCAACGGAACGGGTTTCCTAAATTGAACAAGGTACTCCAGATTCCTTTCTTCTCTTTTTTAGCTTCCTTGTCAAAAATTTCTTTGGCAAGCAATAACCAACCTTTGTGATCGGTCTTGGAAAGATAAGCTATTGCAGATTGATTACCATCGCATGCTGAGATAAAAGCTGCAAGTTCACGGTTACCTGATTTTATTAAAAAGAGTTTAGCTTTATCATTGCCGTTATAAGCATCAACGGTTGCAGCCAATTGCCTGTAGTTATTGTCAAGGAGCCATTTAAATGAATTTTCCATTCCATCTATAGCATCCCAGAATTCTACCAGTTCCCGGTAATTGTTATTCAACAACCATTCACGGTCAAGGTCATCATCCTTCCTGACCAGAAGTACTAAATGTTCGAAAGTTTCGTGGCTGTAATTTTTCATATCATTGAATAAGCAAAATAAAGAAAAAGAAAGCGTAATATCATTGTACCATCAACAAATAACTTGTAAAAATAACCTTCCCTTTCCTGCACCTTTACAAAGATATAAGCAAGGGCGATCAGGGATGAAAGGTCCAGTGCATATATGGCCAGTTTACTTACAGGCATCAGATGATGAATTACAATTTCCAGGATGACAAGCAACGATCCAAGTATTTTTGTGCGCCCTACTCCGAAAACGGAAGGAATTGTTTTAATATTTTCCATTTGATCAATTTCCATATCTCTTATTTCAAAAGGAATATAGAGTATAAAAACGAAAATAAACCGACAAATTGTTTGCTGGATCACAAACGAAGATCCGTGATCAATATTCTGATCAACAAGAGGAATTATGACGGTTGTGATTGACCAGACTGCAGCAAGCAGTGGCATTTTCACAAAAAGAGATTCCCTTATCCTGAACTTCCGTTTTATTCCCCATAGTGGTATTGAAAACAGCAGAGACAAAATTCCGAATGGCACCAGCCAGAATATGACTTTTTCGGAGAGTAAAAAAAACTCGTATAGAGCTATGAAAGTTATCAGAGTAAAAACAAACTGCTCCGTTGATGATATTTTAAGGTCAAGATAAGAGCGGCATAATTTCCTGAAATCTGAGTAATCAAGTTTGAATGAATAAGTGTGAAAATTATAGAGAAGAAAAGTAGTGCAGGTAAGGAAAATATTATAATGAGTCAGTCTGATGGGACTGTTATTCAGCACATCGGTTGCAAACACCATAGCGGAAGCGCAAATGGCAATAAAGTAATTCCTGAAGACCAGTATCTGAAGAAATCGTTTAAGTATTTCTTTCACTGCAGAAAATTCAATTATTGAAGATCACCGTGAGCGTGACACCACCGATGACATATCCGATCAATCCACCAATGAGTGCATTCCTGATCTTGTAATCTCTTGAACGTTTTTCAAAACCTTCGCGATAAATTTCGTCGTCAAGATTTCTGTCATCGTTCGAACGGAAAAGTTTCAATTGATTATTCTGATTAATGGCATGAACACGATGTTTTTTAAAGTCTGAATTGATCATCGAGACGGCAGAATCAAGAGTTGTATTATCAGTAAAAATAATTTTTCGTCTGCCAATAGTGAGTTCTGAATTTTTTTCGAAAACAGGATTCTGAACAGAGCCGGTAGAGCTGTTAAGTATCCTTCCGGAAGTTATGCCGGCTTTTTCGAGAGCATTCCCGCTCAGATCAAAGCTCAGTCGTTTCTTAAGGTTTGGTGAATAGCCTCCAATGACAGTGGCGTACAAAAGTGGACCCGGTAGGCCGTAGATAGCGCCTAGAGAAGAAACACCTCCGACGAGTAAACTCGTATATCTGACCGTATTGTTTCTGTAAAACTGACGTGCATCCTGTTCACCTTTAATAAACCTGCGCATTTCATCTTCACTAAAATCGATAGGATCAAGAGAGTCTGTCTGGAAAATTACCCGTTCAGCACCATTAGCATATTTTATGGAAAAAACCCTGGCAGGGTCAATGACTTTTAGCTTAGTTCCATCAATGGTTCTATAGGTAATGGTATAATCACTCAGGTCAACCGACTTCACGGGAATTATTTTTCCGGTAATCAACACCAGGGTATCCTGAGCGTTACAAAAAGCAGAAACAAGGAGAAAGAAAACGATACTGAATCTGAACATTAGTATTTTTATTGGATTCAAAAATACAATAAAAGTCTCAATTACTTTGTCTTTTTTGGCAAAGGAAAGAACTGAGAATACCAGTTACTGCACCTGAAGTGTCGAATAGCAAATCTGATGAACAGAATTGATGATTTGAATAAGCCGCCGGTTTTTTTTTCAACAGCAAACATTCGTCGTATTTTTTATGTTAAATCATTGTACCTTTGCGCCTCAAACATAATTCCCCAAAACTATGTCAAATTCAGAGTTTTCTAATCGTCATATCGGTCCAAGCAGTGATGATACTATTCAGATGTTGAAAGATATCGGTGTGAACAATCTTGATGAACTGATTTCGCAGACAGTTCCACAGAGTATTCGTCTGAAAAATAAGCTAAATCTACCTGAGGGACAGGAAGAATATCGGTTTTTAAAAGAATTGCGTCAGGTAGCTTCTAAAAATCAAGTATTTGGCTCTCATATAGGATTGGGTTATTATAATACGATCACACCCGGAGTGGTATTGAGAAACGTTTTTGAAAATCCGGGTTGGTATACGGCTTACACGCCTTATCAGGCGGAGATCTCTCAGGGACGTCTGGAAGCATTGCTGAATTATCAGACCATGATTCTCGACCTGACCGGAATGGAAATTACAAATGCTTCTCTTTTAGATGAAGCAACTGCTGCAGCGGAAGCCATGCATATGTTTTATGCCGGCCGGACAAAGGAGCAGGTTCAGGATGGAGCAAACAAACTTTTTGTTTCGTCAAATTGTTTCCCACAAACGATCGATGTACTTAAGACTCGTTCTGCTCCTCTGGGAATAGAATTGATCATTGAAAAAGGCGAAACAATAAAATTAGATTCGACTTTCTTTGGTGCCATACTACAGTATCCTGATACAGACGGTAACATCACAGATCATAAAGAGTGGACTGCAAAGGCAAAATCAACAGGGATTCAAGTTGCTGTTGCATCAGACCTGATGGCACTGACTTTACTTACACCTCCCGGAGAATGGGGCGCAGATGTTGTGTTTGGTAATTCACAGCGATTTGGTGTTCCACTTGGATTTGGAGGACCGCATGCTGCATTTTTCGCAGCAAAAGATTCATACAAAAGAGAAATGCCGGGAAGGATCATTGGAGTTTCTGTAGATGCACAAGGTAACCGTGCATTGAGGATGGCACTTCAGACCCGCGAGCAACATATTCGCCGGGACAAGGCAACGTCAAACATCTGTACTGCACAGGTATTACTTGCTGTAATGGCAAGCATGTATGCAGTTTATCATGGACCGGAAGGATTGAAATCAATTGCTGAAAAGATCCATGCTAACACAAGCAGACTTGCTGATAGCGCTGTGAAGGCAGGCTATGTTTTACAACACAAAACATTTTTCGATACAATTGTACTGAGTGCAGGATCAGATCTTGAAAAAGTCAGATCAAATGCTGTGGCATCGAAACTCAATTTCCGGTACATTGACAATACAACATTTTCTATCAGCCTGGATGAAACAACAGGTGATGAAGAATTAAATACCATTTTTTCGGTTTTGACTAAATCGAAAAACAGCAATGAAAAACTTGCCGGAACTTCTTCATCCCATATTCCTGCCACTTTAAAAAGAACAAGTTCTTATCTGACTCACCCTGTATTTAACACACATCATTCTGAAACAGAAATGTTGCGTTATATCACATCATTGGAGAATAAAGATCTCTCATTGAATCATTCCATGATCGCTTTGGGAAGTTGTACAATGAAATTGAATGCAACAAGTGAAATGATTCCTGTAAGCTGGCCTGAATGGAATTCCATTCACCCGTTTGCACCCGAAGAACAGACAGGTGGATACAAAGAAATAATTAAAGCATTAGAAAATTATCTATGTGAGATCACCGGATTTGCGGCAATGTCATTGCAACCAAATTCAGGAGCGCAGGGAGAATATGCAGGCTTGATGGTGATCAGGGCATATCATCAGAGTCGTGGTGATCACGACAGGGATATTGCATTGATTCCACAATCGGCTCATGGTACAAATCCAGCCAGTGCAGTCATGGCAGGAATGAAAGTGATCGTAGTTAAGACTGATGACCATGGAAATATCGATCTTCTGGATCTGCGACAAAAAGCAGAAATGCACAAGGCGAAACTGTCGTGTCTGATGGTAACTTATCCATCGACTCACGGAGTTTTTGAAGAAGGTATCAAGGAGATAACACAAATTATCCACGAGAATGGCGGACAGGTTTATATGGATGGAGCAAATATGAATGCTCAGGTTGGATTGACAAATCCGGCAACGATCGGTGCCGATGTTTGTCATTTAAATCTGCATAAGACCTTTGCAATTCCACATGGTGGTGGTGGTCCTGGCATGGGTCCGATAGGAGTTGCTGCACATCTTATTCCATTTCTTCCTTCACATCCATTAGTGAAAATGGGTGGAAGCACGCATGCAGTATCTGCTGCTCCCTGGGGAAGCGCAAGTATTTTGCTGATCTCTTATGCTTATATCAAGATGCTTGGTGGAAAAGGAGTTACGGATGCAACCAAATATGCTATCCTGAATGCAAACTATATCAAGGCCAAGCTAGAACCATATTACCCTGTACTTTATGTTGGATCTGCGAATCGTATCGCCCATGAAATGATCATCGATTGTCGGCCGTTTAAATTGACAGCAGGTATAGAAGTTGAAGATATAGCTAAAAGGCTGATGGATTATGGCTTCCACGCTCCTACGATGTCCTTCCCAGTACCCGGAACCATCATGATCGAGCCGACGGAAAGTGAACCAAAAAGTGAGCTGGACCGCTTCTGTGATGCAATGATTCAGATCCGGAAAGAGATTGAAGAGATCGAAAAAGGAGTATCAGACAAGAAAGACAATGTACTGAAAAACGCCCCACATACGATGCATGTCATCTGCGGAGACGCATGGAATCACGCTTATTCCCGTAATAAGGCAGCTTTTCCTCTACCATTTGTAGGACATCATAAATTCTGGCCGACAGTAGGCAGAGCCGATAATGCATATGGCGACCGTAATCTGGTGTGCGCTTGTCCACCAATCGAATCGTACTTAGAAGAGGCCATATAGGCCTCTTTTTTTTTAACCATATGAATCTTTGAGAAATATAGATTTAATCATACATTTGAGTCCCTAAAACCAAATTAACAAACAAAATAAGAAGCATGAAAAACTATACCCGTATTGCTTTACTTTCATTGATACTTTGTTCGTTTTCAGTATTTGCCACTTCAAACAATGGCAAAAGACATGTTAAAAAGACGACCACAGCAGTTCAAAAAGCAGCAAATCAAAATCAAACACAAGCGATTACTCCTTTCTTTTATGAAGATTTCGCTTCAGGACTTCCTTCAGGATGGCAGGCTCTTGACAACGCAGGAAACGGTGTCAACTGGAGCTATACGACAACAGGAATTGCAAATCAAGGAAGTTACCCTGGATTTGATTCATTGAGCACGACGAATACATCTGCAGCAAACGGCTACATGATCTATGACAGCGATGCATCAAATGGCAGTGTCGGTGGTGAAGATGCAGATCTTATCACGGATGCCATCGATTGCTCAGCTCATAGCAACGTACATTTATTCTTTAACGAGCTATTTGCACATTTTGCTGAGACAGCAACAGTTTCTGTGAGTACTGACGGAACAAACTGGACACAGGTATTCGATGCAGCAGCAGGAATGGCTCAGAACGATGTAACACCAAATCCAACAGCAATTGACATTGATATCACTGCAATTGCAGCTAATCAGGTTACAGTTTATATTAAATTCAACTTTACAGGAGATTATGACTATTACTGGATGGTTGATGACATTACTCTATATGAGCAAGAAGGAACAGATGCATTCTTAACAAGCATCACATCACCGGCAAACAGTTGTTCACTTCTTACATCAGCTGAACCAATTGAAATTTCAATTTATAACAACGGTGGTACTGATATTACTCAATTTGACATTTCATTTATCGCTGACAACGGCGCTCCGCAACTTGAAACAGTAACAACTACAATTCTGCCAGGTGCTACATTGTCTTATCTGTTCTCTTCAACAGCTGATTTCTCAGCAGCGGGAGCTCACACTATCACAGCTTTCATAACTGTATTAGGTGATACAACACAAAGCAATGATACGATCACTGGAAACTTCTTTACAGGACCACATCCTGTTCCGGCAACTCCCGGATATTCAAACGGATTTGAATTAACTGATGACCTATCAGGATTCTTAGTTGAGGATTTCAACAACGATTCAATTTCATGGGATCTTTCAAATGTCCTGCCTCACTCAGGTGATCTTTGTGCAAGAATTTCTGCTCCGGTAGCTGATGATTATATCTTCACAACTTGTTTCGAATTGATCGATACAATGGTTTACGACTTTACATATTTCTATCGTGCTACAAGTACCTCAACACCTACGAATATGCGTGTTGTATTGGCAACTGATCAGAATAGTTCAGCGATTTCTCAGGTGATCTCACCTGCTATCCTTGTATCAAACCTTGCTTACTTACCTGGAACGGCGCAGATCACGGTTCCTACTTCCGGTACTTACTATTTCGGATTCCACGCTTACAATAGTGATTCTCTTGTAGGTTTGAGAATAGATGATATCAATATCACCGGAGCATCCGGTGTTGGGATCAACACTATTCTTGCAGGAAAAACTGTTGTCTATCCAAATCCATCAACTGGAATGATCTATCTGAACAGCACAGTAAATTCAGCTAGTTTCAATGTTGAAGTTATCAATGCACTTGGACAGACAGTGTTCACAAAGAAATTCGGTCAGCTATCTGCTGAAATGATTGATCTAAGCAATCAAGCAGCAGGACAGTATGTTGTTAAGGTGATCAACGATAAAGGAGTTAACACTCAAATTGTGAATCTAACAAAATAATTTCCTGAATAAATATTTTGAAAAGGCCATCTGAATCAGGTGGCCTTTTTTATTTGTATGTCCCGTCCTGAAATAAGTTGACACTAACTCAACTTCAGATGAAAGGATCAGA
>JBMQEM010000036.1:0-2244 GCA_049363815.1 Bacteroidota bacterium | reverse complement strand
TGATTTATAAGCATTTTGCAACAATTAATTTGGTATTCAAGTATAAATAGTCGTACATTTGTATACTTCTCAAGAAGATTGTATTCCGCGTAGTTTGTAATTTCATTAAATCACAAGTCGAGTTTTCACATTTTTCTTAGTAGTTCAACCTTGGATGTTTAACAATGAATTTTCGAGGAAAAACAACACTTATTAATAATTAATGACATTTACAAAATTAGGTCTCAACCAACCCTTGGTTGAAGCTTTGATTACCAAAGGGTACCTTACTCCAACGCCTATTCAATTACAATCCATTCCTCTTATATTAGAAGGAAAAGATATTTTCGGATGCGCACAGACAGGCACAGGTAAGACAGCAGCATTTGCACTTCCAATTTTACAATTTCTTAACGACAAGAAGGATCCTTCTCAGAAACGTACGATCAAAGCCTTAGTGCTAGCTCCGACACGTGAACTTGCGCAGCAGATCCATGATAGTTTCAGGACTTATGGATCAAATTATAAACTGAACAGTGCCGTTGTTTTCGGTGGTGTTTCTCAGGTTGCTCAGGTTTCTACCATTAAAAATGGTGTGGATATACTGGTTGCAACTCCGGGACGCTTATTAGATCTGATGAATCAGGGTTATATAAAACTGAATACAATTGAGTATTTCGTTTTAGATGAAGCTGATCGCATGCTTGATATGGGATTCATTAACGATATCAAAAAAGTAATCGCTAAGCTTCCAAAAGAACGCCAGACTTTATTCTTCTCAGCAACCGTTTCTCCGGAAATCAAGACACTTGCCAACTCAATACTGATAAGACCGGCACACGTTTCGGTAACACCTGTTTCATCAACTGCTGAAACTGTTAAACAAACAGTTTATTATGTAAAGAAAGAGGACAAACGGAATCTGCTGAAACATGTATTGAACAATAACTCGATCGAACACGCCTTGGTTTTTACCAGAACCAAGAGAGGTGCAGACAGAGTAGCAAAAGACCTGAATAAAGACGGAATAAAAGCAGAAGCTATCCATGGTGATAAGTCACAAGGTGCCCGCGAAAGAGCGCTGAAAGGCTTTAAAAACCGAACAATCCGGATACTTGTTGCAACCGATATCGCTTCCCGTGGAATCGATGTGGACAAATTGTCACATGTGATCAACTATGAAATCCCTGAGCAGGCGGAAACGTATGTTCACCGTATCGGTCGGACCGGCCGGGCAGGAAGTGAAGGAATTGCATTATCTTTTTGTACACAAGAAGAAGTTTCTTATATTCGAGACATAAATAAGCTGATCAAAAAAAATATTGAGATCGTAAAATCTCATCCTTATTCTTAAGAACAAACCCAATAACAACTAATAACCAATTAAATAACAAAACAATGAAAAACGGAGTAGTAAAATTCTTCAACGAGCAAAAAGGTTTCGGATTTATTAAAGACGAAAATGGACAAGAAATTTTTGTTCACGTAACAGGTCTAACACAAAAAATTCGCGAGAATGATAACGTAACGTTCGACGTTCAAGACGGTAAAAAAGGCTTGAATGCAGTCAACGTAAAGCTTGCATAATTGAAAACCAAAAAAACCTTGAGGGTTGCTGAGCTAATCGGCAACCCTCTTTTTTTTGTCCATAATTTTTTATTTCTCATTCTGCTTTTAACTTCGCACAAGAAATAAAACGAAAATGAAAACTCTGATCACACTCCTGATTTTTTTATTTACACTTCAATTTTCATCTGGACAGTCTGATGATTTGAAGATGCTTGCCGAATATATGGCCGGCTCATATTCAAGTACTGAACAACATAAAAAAGATTCGGCAAACTATTTCGATATACGATTGCAAATCGAGAGAATCTGGAAAAGTAATACAGATGGTTACTGGTTTTATGTTGAACAAGCCGTTGCCGAGTATGCAGATAAACCATATCGCCAACGAATCTATCATCTCACTGAAACAAAAGAAGGAGTTTTTTCCAGTGTAGTTTATACAATGGAACAACCACTTCGTTTTACTCATAAACCTGAATTAGTAGATTCTGCTTTAGCTCCTGATTCTTTGATTGAAAGAGAAGGCTGTACTGTAATTTTACAAAAACAGGCGGAAGGAAAATTTGTCGGAAGTACCGATGGTAAAAAATGTCCAAGTGATCGATCCGGAGCTTCTTATGCAACATCAGAAGTCACGATCCTGAAAGATGAATTACACAGCTGGGATCGGGGTTACAATGAAAAGGATGAACAGGT
>JBMQEM010000035.1:0-9085 GCA_049363815.1 Bacteroidota bacterium | reverse complement strand
ATATCATTCAGCTTCGGATCAGGAGCTAGTCCGTTATTTCGGTAAGAGTTATCGGTAAACAAAGGCTCCTTATGACAACTGCTGCATTTTGCCCTGAACAAGTTCAATCCGTTCTTTTCGTTTTCCGTAAACTCTGTTTTTCCTGCTATGAATTTATCGTATTTTGAATCGGCAGAAATCATCAGACAAACGAACTGTGATAAGGCCTTCATCATATTTTTTGTTGTTACCAGCGAGTCTCCGAAAGCAGTTTTGAAAAGTCCTGGATATACAGAATCATTCTGCAATTTCAGAATCACATTCTCAAGAGTCTCTCCCATTTCATCTTCACTTGTTAACGGAGCTATCGGCTGCAAGTCGAGATGATTGATTCCGCCATCAGCCATGAATTCATTTTTCCAGATGAGATTCTGCAAGGCCGGAACATTTCTCTTGCCTATTCTGTTTGCAATTCCATGACTCAATGCATGGTCAACATGCGCAAAGGCTGCGAAACGTAGATGACATGTACCGCATGAGGTAAAATTATCCTTTGATAAAAGAGGATCATAAAAGAGTTTTCGCCCCAGAGTAAAAACCTCTGCAGACATTTTATTTTTCCTGAAATCATAAACAGGTTTAGGGAAACCCTGCGGAATAATTATTTCGACATCTTTCTGAGTAATGGAATAATATGGGTTTTCAGTAACAAAAGCACTCAGCATAATAACAGAAAACACTGCAAGAAATACTATCTTCAGATTCGACAATTTCATATTCACTTCTCCTTTATCAGACTGAACATATCAGAATAATTATCAGCAACCAGTTCTGCATTGGTCATATCGCTTACAACCGGCATAGTGGAAAAGTCTATCGACACAGGTTGTTTCAGGATCTGAGAAATATCTGCTTTTATAAATATTCTTTTGGAATCAGGAACTTCTTCTGAAAAAGTCAGAGGTTCTATCTCCAGTGAAATTTTCCTGATAGCATTTGCAGGTTCTTTAAATCCTCCGATGTGATATTCAAAAATTCCACCCTGAGCTTTAGAGGTTTCTGATGCTCCTTCCAATTTCAAAAAAATGTATCCGGTATTCCATGCCCAGAACATTCCTTTGATCGGATCAAGCGCACCTTCCTGAAGTCCACTGCAATTTCGCAGACTGTCGACTCCAAGAATAAAAGAAAGTGTTTTGTAATTTCCCGGAGGAATATTTCTAATGGACATTCCCTTCGACTGAACATCATCTTCGTTGATCAAAAAATATTCTTCTGAGGAAAATACTTTTCCGGAATCATCTGTCAATTGAATATTGCTGACGTAGTACTTGAATTTAGTAACAGTATATTTCTGACCTAATTCATTTACATATTCCTTGGTCTTAAAAACCAACGAATCTTCGCCGACAAAATGCCGGAAATTGATCTGCAGTTCATTCCCATTTTCCGGATTTGCATTAGAAACAGATCCAATGAAATTCAGAAAAATGAAAAGTAGTATTCTCATCAGTTAACTTTTATGACCTTTTGAACAACTCTTTTATTTGAGGTTGTAAGATACAAAAAATAAGTGCCCGTTGAATAGCCCGTGAAGTCAAAGGTATAGCTGATACTAGGCTGCATATTTATCCTGGAAAACAATAATTGTCCTCTGACATCAAAGATCTCTGCCTTTACATTGTTTGCACTTTTAGGGTCAAAATGAATGTATGCATAATCTTTCACCGGATTTTCCGACAAAGTAAATCTGATTTCATCTGTGGCCTCTTTAATTCCTGTTGTACCGGTGTAAACAGTTGTTGGCTCTGAAATAGTAACGTGGCCGCTTCCCGGTCCTGTGTTCCCAGCCTGCACAACTCCATAGTATGTTCCAAAAAAAGTATATGGAAATTGTGGATCAAGATTAGAATCGATCGTTACGAAATAGGCATAAGTTCCCGAAGGATAATCAGGGGTGATACAAAAACGACCATTCCTTTCATCAAGATCTCCTGATCCGGCAACGTATGAATAGTCTTCAATGAAGCATCCGTTTGGATACATCCCGCCAACAGCAGGGCCATTTGTCCGGGTCGTCGCCGAACTGAGAACATAACTACTTTGCATTCTTTTAATCGCGCCTGTTCCATTTACATTCGTGAAAGCATATGCACCATAGATCGGAAAACCATCGAATGCATATCCAATGACCGGTGAATGATTTAAACTATCTGTATCATCATACAAACAAGTCGGACTAACATGATGGTGATATTCACCCTGCTGCTGTGGATGTCCCTGGCAATTGTCGAACCCGGGTCCTTCCCAGTAATATGCATTCCGGTTCCAGACACCTTGGTTCATATAGGACATTGCATCCGAAACATTAAAGACACTTACTCCATTTGACCAGACACCGATGTGTCCAAGTCCAACAGCTGTCGGTGTTCCGGTATTCTCCTGCGGATTTCTGGTGATCTTGAAAACAAAATTCTGATTACTCGCTACATTCGGGTTACCTGTCCATGGACCGATACTATATCCCGGTATACAAGTACATGAAACATATACATTGTTTGTTGAATATTGCACCAATTGAACATTAGAAACAATACCATTGTAACCGGTACTGGTTGTATTCTGCATCCAGCAAGAGAGCTCAGGAGACTGTGCGAAAGCATGGATTGAAACTAAAACAAATGCAATTGCAATGAATGTATTTCTCATTGATAGGATTGGATTAAAATGGTTTGTGAGACTGGTGCATATTTTCCTGCACACTATTGCCTTGACAATATTATAAAAATTATCAGAATAAAAATCATTAAAAATTCCTAAATAAAATCATAATCCGCTGATAACCCCATAAACTCCGCAAATTTCAAAAAACACAGAATTGAAATTATTTTATCTTTGATCGCAAGATGAAAGAACTACAGGAACTGATCGACGCCGGAATCATTTCGCAAGAAACAGCGGATCAGATCACACAATTTTACAGGAACAAAAAGTCCAAAGAACCTAACCGGTTAATTGCTGTTTTTGGAATTGTTGGTGCGATTCTGGTTGGAATGGGAATCATACTGATCGTCGCCCACAACTGGGATAACTTCAACCGGTTTACGAAATCCTTTCTGGCTTTCCTGCCACTTATTGCAGGTCAGATCTTTGCTACGTATGCAATGATCAAAAAGAAAGATGAGAAAGTCTGGATAGAAAGTGCTGCTGCCTTTCTATTTTTCAGCACCGGCGCATGTATTTCAATGATCAGTCAGATCTACCACATTTCAGGAGAACTGCCTGACTTCATCCTAACCTGGATGTTGCTTGCTTTGCCGCAGATATACATCTTGAATTCTTCAGTTACATCCCTATTGTACCTGACCGGAATTTCATATTATGTAACAGAGATTGGCTACTCAAGGTTTTATTCTTATGACTCTTTGGTATACTGGATTCTTTTGGCTGCAATGATGCCGCATTACATCAGTCTGTTAAAGAAAAAAGCAGAAAGTAATTACGCTGTTCTTCACAGCAGACTGATTCCACTTTCAATCATTATCGGACTGGGATCCTGTACACAAATGAATGAAGAATTAATGTTCATTGCATTTCTCAATTTGTTTTCTGCATTTTTTATTCTTGGAGGTTTACCGGTTTTCCATCGCACCGCCAGAAATGTACAATCTTATTCCTTTTTTGGACAACTCGGAATAGTGATCACACTCATACCACTTACATTCGACTGGATCTGGCCGGACCTGTTCAGACATCTCCAGCCAATTTCCGAACTGATCCGCACCCCGGAATTGCATGCCGTATTCTTTTCGTCTCTCGCAGCAGTATTTTTACTAATCCGTCATGATCATTTACCAATGAGCAGGCATACTTCTATCTTTAAATATTCTTTCATCCTTTTCATTGTGATCTTTCTTCTTGCCGGCATATCACCCGGACTTGCTCAATTATTATCTAATCTGATGTTACTTTTCATCGGAATAAGAATTATACAACATGGTATTGCAGAAGATCATCTGGGAATTCTGAATTTTGGCTTACTTGTACTTGCAACAGCAGTAGCTTGTAAGTTCTTTGATACGCAATTGTCTTTTGTGATCCGTGGATTAGTTTTTGTCACACTTGGTATCGGTTTCTTTTATACAAATTACCTGATCATTAAAAAAAGAAAGCAGCATGAAAAATAAACGAATCTACTTTTTAATGGCATTTTTGTTTTCGCTGCAATTATTTGTCCCGGCCAAAATGATCTATGATCATGAATCAATTTTATCGAGGGGCGAAAAATTTAAATTCAAAACTGCTCCGGTCGATCCTTCAGATCCTTTCAGAGGAAAAAGTATTGTATTACGCTTTGTAGCCAGCAGATTTTATACTATTGACAAGGGACCATGGTATTCGAACCAGGATGTTTATGCTACGCTTGTTGCTGACAAAAACGGTTTTGCAGAAATCACAAATGTGTACCGCACAAAACCTCAATCCGGCTCATACCTTAAAACAAAAGTAGATTACTTTCAGAACTACCAGGAATCCGATTCGTCTTTTCTCAATCTCGACTTCTCATTTAATATATTTTACATGGAAGAATCAAAAGCCGGTCCTGCAGAAACTGCCTATTTTGAAGCTTCCCGCGATTCGAATTCCGTTACCTATGCAAGCGTTTCTGTTTTAAATGGGGAAGCGGTGATTTCGAATGTGTATATTAATGAGGTTGCGTTGGTGAAGTAAATTTTTTAACACAGAGAAAAAAGGGAGAAAAATTGAGATCTCTTTTTTCTCCCTTTTTTTCTCCTTTTTCTCCGTGTTAAAAAACGATTGGAATACTCTAAAATTAAAAAGCAGAAATTTATTTCTTAAACAGATATCTTGTCACGAAGATACCGGTACTTTTATCTGCGCTATAGACACCTGAATTAACTTCAGCCAGTTCCCAACCATCGGCAGCCATCTGATTTAATTTGTCAGTGATCGTTTTATCGTTCTTGCGAACGTTTCCGAAATTGATCCCAACCATAGAAAAAAAGTTTTCCATATCAATTTCCTTAAACTCACCATTTGGGTCTGTCGTAATCATTCGTGAACGACCAAGTCCTCCCGGAACTACCGATTCAATTGTTGTGATTTGGGTAAACTGTACTTGATTTTGAGATGGTTTAAAACCGAAAGTAACAGCAAGTGTGATCGCACCGACCAGGAATGCGCCGGCAATTTTTAAATTAGTTTTCATAATGTGGTAGTTTATTTTATCAGCCAAAAATACAATTCCACAATAAAATAATTGTTAAAAAAAACACAAATTTCAGAATGTATTTTCTAATACTTTAAAAATTAGCGGTAAATTCTCAATCACATCACTGGGAATAATTCCTGCTTTACCTGATTTTTCAGCTAACAAGTCGGCAGAATGTCCATGAATATATACTCCAAGTACCGCTGCACTTTCCGGAGAATAACTTTGAGCTAAAAGAGATGTTATAATTCCAGTCAATACATCGCCGCTACCGCCTTTTGCCAATCCGGAATTTCCACTCATGTTAAAGAAAACTTTTCCCTCAGGAGTTGTGATCGTTGTGTACCGGCCTTTGCAAATGATCACAACTTTATGCAAGGCTGAATGAGTTTTCTGTTTCTCCAGGCGTTCGAAACTATTTTCCGTTGGACCAAACAGACGCTCGAATTCCTTTGGATGAGGAGTTAAGATACTGTTGACAGGTAATTTTGTAAGCAGATCCGGATGTTCGCTAATAATGTTCAAGGCATCAGCATCGATAACAATTGGTTTTTGCTGCTCTTTAATCAGCTGTATCAATCCATCAACAGTTTCATTTGCTGTTCCAATTCCTGGACCTATTCCTATGGCATCATACAGATCAATATCATTGATCTCGGTGATCATTGATTGATGGGTATCAGGTATCAGCAATGCTTCAGGAAGTGAATGATGGATCAACATTGTTGCTTCATTCGGAACTTGTACAGTCAGTAATCCCACTCCGCTTCGCATGCATGCTCTCGCAGCAAGCACCGCTGCACCATATTTGCCATGTCCGCCGGCTACTATCAATGCTTTTCCGAATGTTCCTTTATGCGAAAACTCAGAACGTGCTTTATAATGCTTGCGTGCAAAACTCAAATCAACAATTTGTGGAGCGTCTTTGAATGAGGAAACAAAATTTTTGTTCTTATAAATATCAACCAACTTCCACTCACCGACAAACTCTGATGATTCCGGGAAAAACAATATTTGCTTCGGAGCTCCGATGGTAAGTGTTAAGTTTGCTTTTATTACTTTGCCTGAAGAAAAAGAATCTGGAATCAATCCGCTTGGCAAGTCTATGGAAATTACAAAAGCTGCAAGTTCATTTATGACATCAATACATTCTGAAATAAATCCATCGACAGGTCTGGTAATTCCTACACCTAATATTGCATCGACAACTAATTCTTCATCGTTGAGGAAAATGTCATTTGCATCTGTAATGAACTGAATATTTACATTTTCATCTTGCAGTTTCTTTAAGTTAATGTTGAAATTCTCAGATGATTGATTGCCGGTTTTCAGAATTAATACTCTGACCGATTTGAAATTTCCTAACTGCAGTCTCACAATAGCTAAACCATCGCCGCCGTTATTTCCCGTTCCGCAGATGACGACTAAATGATTCCATTTACCAACAGGCGGAAAAAACTCACAGCATTTTTCTGCGGCGCGTTCCATCAGGTCGATTGAAGATATTGGTTCGTTGGTAATTGTATCTTGATCGGCTTGTTTTATTTGTGATGCTGAGAGGATTTGCATGGGGAGGTTTTATCGAAGGTAGGTTTAAAAAGCGGAAAAGGCAAGATTTGGTTGCGTAAAAAAACACTAAGTGCACTAAGTTCACAATAAGAACACGGAATACTTAGTGGACTTGTTGTGATCTTAGTGTACTTAGTGTTAAACTTTTTTTTTGAAAACTTAAGCAATCATTAACACCTCAAAAGAAAATATTGCCCCCAAACATCCGTTCATCCCTAAACTCCCACACATGACCACAGACTTTCGCATTACCGGACAATCGGAAAAAATCAAGACCGGAATACTTTTGGGCACGATGTCGATCTTTTGTTTCGGATTATCATTGTTTCGATTTTATCTTACAGGGAATACAATGTTTTTATTCTTGAACTGGAATTTATTTCTGGCAGCAATCCCCTGGGTATTGAGCGTATTCTGGAATTTATCTGCGCACAGATCAAAAAGTATATTCACTTTTTCATTACTCCTTTTTAGCTGGCTTTTGTTCTTTCCAAATTCACCATACATACTTACAGATCTCATCCATCTGAAACAACGCGGCACTTTTCCGGTATGGTATGACTTAATTCTCATCCTGACCTTCGCTTGGACAGGATTGGCATTCGGATTTTACAGCTTAATGGAAATTGAAAGTATTCTCAGAAAAAAGTTCAATGACAATTTTATCAAGGTAATTTCTACAACTCTCCTTTTTGCAAGTGCTTTCGGAGTTTATATTGGGAGATTCCTCCGTTGGAATAGTTGGGACATTGTCAGCAATCCTAAAGAACTTGTTTATGATATTTCACATCGGCTGATATATCCAATGGAACACCCAAGAACCTGGAGCATTACATTAATACTGGGGATTTTCTTGAACCTTGCTTACTTTACTTTCAAAGATGGCCGAAAATTTAAAAGAGAACTCGGAGAAAAAAGTGCCTGAAGCTACAGCAATATTATTTCGTAGCCGTAGCCGACCGATTCTCTATCGTCTGCCCATCATCAATTGTAAAAGTAAAACTCAACGTATTTCCGGAAATTGAACCGGTACCATCGTAACGATCGGAACCTACTAATGTACTTACAATTGAAAGTGAGTTGCCGCTGATGTTCGCATAAATAAAATTTCCAGTTCCTACGCCGTCGAAGTTGTTCAGTACGATCTGATCCGCTGCACTGTTACTGGCTGTGATCTGCATATTGAAATTGCGGGTACCGCCACTTCCGGTAGAACTTCCTGACCAGCTTCCGAGAAATTTATCTCTGTCGGTAGTTGATGGTCCAGTATCTTCTGTCTTTTCACAGGCTGTAAAAAATACAGTACAAAGTAATACTGCGAAGAGATATCTTGATGCTCTTGATTTCATTTTAATTGAAGATTGATTTATTCCTGATACGCAAATACCGCTCCAAACGTTATTTCAATCTTGTGTTAAGGTCTAAACGGAATTTCCTTGCAGTATCTTTTGCAATATCATAACCGGCGTCTGCGTGGCGGATGACCCCCATTGCAGGGTCGTTGTGCAACACTCTTTTCAGTCTTCGCTCTGCATCTGCAGTTCCATCAGCAACAATCACCATTCCTGAGTGTATGGAATACCCCATACCTACTCCACCACCATGATGTAACGATACCCAACTGGCACCACCTGCTGTATTGATCAATGCATTCAATATAGGCCAGTCAGCAATAGCATCACTTCCATCCATCATCGCTTCCGTTTCACGATTTGGAGATGCAACCGAACCTGTATCCAGATGATCGCGGCCAATTACAATCGGGGCTTTTACTTTTCCTGTTCTTACCAATTCATTGAACGCTAAACCTGCCTTCTCTCTGTCGCCCATTCCTAACCAGCAAATTCGCGCCGGCAATCCCTGAAATGCAATTCTTTCACGGGCCATTTTCATCCAGCGATGTAATGATTTGTTCTCAGGAAATAATTCGAGAATGACTTTATCAGTTTCATAAATATCCTGCGGATCACCTGACAATGCAGCCCAACGGAACGGACCTTTTCCTTCACAGAATAACGGACGAATATATGCAGGAACAAATCCGGGGAAATCAAATGCATTCTTTACTCCACGCTCTTGTGCACGTGCACGTAAATTATTTCCGTAATCAAATGTGACAGATCCGCGCGATTGTAATTCAAGCATTAAACGTACATGCTCTGCCATAGAATCATACGCCATATCTATGTATTTAGCAGGATCCTTCTCCCGCAAAACATTTGCTTCTTCATTCGTCAATCCTTCAGGCAAATATCCGATCAACGGATCATGCGCAGATGTCTGATCAGTCAATACTTCGGGAAC
>JBMQEM010000034.1:0-9155 GCA_049363815.1 Bacteroidota bacterium | reverse complement strand
AAAAAAAATCTCCAACAACATTTCTGTTATTGGAGATCTCTTATTTGATTGTTAAACCAAAATTATTTTTTCCACCCTAAATTATACAACAACCGAACATGCGATGCCACTGCATGAAAGAATGTCGGATGCTCAAGATATACTAGTCCATGTTGAGTACACGTATCTTTTACGATCATACTCAGATTCGGATAATGGATGTGAGAGATCTTTGGAAACAAATGATGTTCTACCTGCTGATTCAATCCACCTGTTAAGAATGAAAGTAATTTGCTGCGAGAACCAAAATTGGAAGTAGTTCTTACCTGATGTACTGCCCAGTCATTTTCCAGAACAGGCATGTTTGTCGGATCAACAAAATGCGTGTCTTCAACAGCATGCGCTAATTGAAATACTGTACTGATGTATAGACCCGTTGTAAATAAGAATACGCTGTAACCTACAATGAACTTTGTAAATCCAACCATTTCAATTGGAAGGACAACAAAGAATCCTGCATAAATTATTTTCGTCAGCCAGAATCCAAGATGCGTTTTGAAATCAAACTTAATTCCTGTTTTTGATGAAACGGTCTTTCTGAAATATTTTACCAGATCAAGAATGAAGATCCATAAGAAGTATGTCAACCCGTAAACAATGAACCAATACAAGAACTGAAATCTGTGAAAGAAATACTTCTTATGTGATTCACATAGACGCAATAACGGTTCCGTTGCAATATCATCATCATGACCATCGATATTCGTAAAGGTATGGTGGATCATATTGTGTTTTATGTTCCACAGATAAGATGAACCACCAAGCATATTCAAAGTTAAAGCAGCAAGTTTATTTACTGTCTTATTCGGAGAATAACTTCCATGGCCGCCATCATGCATTACATTGAAACCGATTCCTGCTGTCAGCAATCCAAACAATACACACAGTAATATCGCTACCCAATTTGATGGAGTAAGAAATACTAAAGTGACATATACTGCAAGGAATGACAACATGTAGAAGGCAGTCTTGAAGTAAAGTTTACCGTTTCCTGTGGGATCGATTTTCTTTTCTGCGAAATATGCATCTACTCTGCTCCGGAGATCAGTGTAGAATTCTGATGCATTTCCATTGAATTTTATACTTGCCATTAATTGAGGGATTATTCGTTAGGTAAAGGTCACCATTATATCTTAATTAAACGAGTTAATTAAGATATAATTTGAACACCTTTAGCTTAAAACTTTGATTACCATTTCTTCTTTTTTCCCGTATCAGGGCGTTTTTCTCTGTCAGAACCGCCGGTTGACCGACCTCCGGAAGCCGGACGACCTTCGCCCCAGCCACGTGACGATTTCTCACCGGTACTGCTGCTTCTGCCTTTATAGCCACCTCCTGAAGATGAATCACGATTACCTTTGTAACCGCCGCCTTCGCTGCTGCCACCACGATCTCCGCCGTAACCGCCACCTGAAGGTTTTCTGTCTTTGTAACTCGGACGTCCACTGCCACCGCTGCTTCTGCCACCGCCGCCATAGCTTCTTCCGCCACTGCTCGGCTTACGTGTTTCATTTGAAGAAATTTCAATTCTCACTTTTCTTCCCTGATAGATCTCGCCCGGGAATGTTTCCATTGCATGACTCAGTTCTTTTTCAGGAAGATCGATAAATGAGTAAACGCCTTTTACATCAATTCTTCCGATCAAGGTATCGCTGATGTTCAGGATCTCACTTACATATTTCTTCATTGAATTTTCGCTCAATCCATCCATAGAACCCAGATTGATGAACAACCTTGGACCTGATGAACGATATCCGCCAGAACTTTTTCCCTGATGCGCAAGATCTACATTCAGATCCGGTGCATTCCGGTAAGAGTCAAGAAAGCGGTTGAATTCAATGCTTACGATTCTTTTTAATAATTCGTCTTTAGAAAGATCTTTCAATTCTTCAAAAGCAGGAGCCAGGAATTTTGCGATTCCGGCTTCATTCACTTTCACATTATGGATCTTCTTGATCAGGTTCATCAACTGTTGCTCGCAGATCTCTACGGCATCAGGAATTTTACCTAAATGGAATTTCGTTCCGATCTTCTTTTCAATTGTACGGATCTTGTCCATTTCACGGACATTCACCAATGCAATTGAAATCCCTGATTTACCTGCACGTGCTGTACGACCACTTCTGTGCGTATAACTTTCAACTTCATCAGGAAGATTATAATGAATAACGTGAGTGATATCATTCACGTCAATTCCACGTGCTGCAACATCTGTTGCAACTAACACATCCAGATTTTTAGTTCTGTAACGTGCCATTACTTTATCACGTTGTGCTTGTGTTAAGTCACCGTGAAGGGCGTCTGAATTGTATCCGTCCTTTGCAAGACTTTCTGCAATTCTTTGTGTATCGATTTTTGTTCTGCAGAAAATAATTCCGAAGATCTCCGGAACAGAATCTAAAATTCTTTTTAGTGCATTGTAACGGTCACGTTCGTGAACAGCATAGTAATGATGTTCAATGTTTGAAGCACCATCGTTCTTGCGACCGATAGTAAGTTCAAACGGATTTTTCATGTAACGACTGGCGATCGTGCGGACTTCCTGCGGCATTGTTGCAGAGAATAACCATACACGACGTTGTTCAGGAAGATGAGAAAGGATCTCGTCGATGTCTTCCTTGAAACCCATGTTCAGCATTTCATCTGCTTCATCAAGGATCACATAACGGATCTCGCCCATGTCTATGGCACCACGGTTGATCAGGTCGAGTAAACGACCGGGAGTGGCAACAACGATCTGAGAGCCTTTTTTAATCTGGCGGATCTGTTGAACAATGTTTGCACCACCATAAACTGCGGTGATGTTGGCTGCACGATGGAATTTACCGTATTTAGCTAAATCGTTTGCTATCTGCACACACAGTTCCCGTGTCGGTGCTAAGATAAGAGCCTGTGTAGTTGGAATACGCAGGTCGGTGAGTTCAAGAATGGGAAGGCCAAACGCAGCTGTTTTTCCGGTACCTGTCTGTGCAAGTCCGATAAAATCCGTCTCATCGGCCAATAATACTGGTATGGCCTGTTGCTGAATTGGAGTAGGTTCAATGAATCCTAACTCTTGGATGGCTTTCAAAACATTCTCGCCAACTCCTAATTCTGAGAAAGAAAGCATTTTTTGAATATTAAGCCGCAAAGGTACTCTTTTTTTTGCCAATAGCTAGGAAGGAGCTCATTATAGCTGGTATTTGATTTATAGTTAAGTAGTTAGTACATAGATTGCTTAGAAAATTAACACAAGAACACTGAGAACACAATAAGAACACGGAATGGTTTCCGTGTTCTTATTGTGTTCTCAGTGTTCTTGTGTTAAAAAAAATTTCTGTTTACTTAACCAAATACATCACTTCCTTCACCGCCTTCACAACTCTGGCCGGATTCGGCAAATAAGCCTCAATCAATGTCGGTGCATACGGCAGCGGAACGTCCATTCCCATTACGCGGAGGATCGGCGCATCCAAATAATCAAAAGCATCTTTCTGTACTTTAAAAGCAACCTCTGTAGCAATGGCCGCAAGCGGCCATGATTCTTCAACTATAACTAAACGATTCGTTTTCTTTACGGAGTTGATCACTGTCGCATAATCGATCGGACGAACGGAACGCAAGTCTATCACTTCGGCATTAATGTTTTCTGCTGCAAGATCTTCTGCAGCTTTCAAAGCGATCTTCATCATTTTACCGAATGAAACTATAGTTACATCTGTTCCGGCTTTCACAACTTTAGCTACTCCAATTGGAATCAGATACTCTCCATCAGGCACTTCTCCTTTATCACCATACATCTGCTCACTTTCCATGAAAATGACAGGATCATTATCACGGATGGCAGACTTCAATAAACCTTTTGCATCGGCCGGATTACTAGGTACAACTACTTTCAATCCCGGACAGTTCGCATACCAGCTTTCAAAGGCCTGTGAATGCTGAGAACTTAACATACCTGCAGAACCGGTAGGACCACGGAATACGATGGGAACAGTAAATTGACCGCCGCTCATGCTCATCATTTTCGCTGCTGAGTTAACAACCTGATCAATTGCAACAAGAGAAAAGTTGAATGTCATGAACTCAATGATCGGACGTAGTCCATTCATTGCTGCACCAACGCCAATTCCTGCAAAACCAAGTTCAGCAATCGGTGTATCGATGACTCGCTTATCGCCAAACTCCTCAAGCATTCCCTGACTTACTTTGTAAGCACCATTGTACTGGGCTACTTCTTCACCCATTAAAAAAACACGCGGATCTCTGCGCATTTCTTCATTCATTGCTTCGCGTAGTGCTTCACGGAATTGGATTTCTCTCATAATAAATTTCGTATACCTAATTTGGGACTGCAAATGTAAAAATTCCTTCTAATCCTCACTCATTTCATCCTTCAACAGATTCAAGGCCGTCCGAAGTTCTGTTAACGTATGATCATTCTTTTGCTCAAGTGCTTTTCGAATGCCTGTTTCGTAGAAATTTAACGCTTCAGCCTGATATTGAAGGTCTTCGGCAAATTTTCCGGCCATATAATAACTTGCCAGGTATTCCGGACTGACTTCAATCAAGGATTTCAATTGTGAATACGCCTCTTCAGTTCGACCTAAACTTTTGTATTCCAACGCTAAAGCATATTTGAGGAACTCATCAAAGGGGTCATCTTTTAAATAAGCTTCTAATAAATTTAATCTGACAGACATGTATGGTTTTTAATGAATTTCGGGTAATTTATTTATTTATCTTCGCGCCACTATTCAGGAAAGATAAACATTTTCGGGAAAAAAGACTTGGAAAAGTCCAATCCTGCAAGTTTATCGGTCTTAATCATTTGAAAGTAACAAAACCAACATGAAAATATTAGTTTGTATTTCCAGTGTGCCTGATACTACGGCAAAAATAAATTTTACTCCTGACAATAAAGAATTCGTTGCAGCCGGAGTAACATTCATCCTTAATCCATACGATGAGATCGCGCTTTCAAAAGCAGTTGATCTCGCTACAGCAAATAACGGAACGGTTACTGTCATCAATGTCGGTGATCCATCAACTGATGCTGTGATCCGCAAAGCTCTTGCAATAGGTGCAACAAATGCAGTACGTGTAAATGCAATTCCAAGAGATTCTTTTTTCGTAGCTAAACAAATAGCAGATTATGCAAAAAAGAATTCTTTCGATATGATCCTTTGCGGTCGTGAAAGCAGTGATCACAATGGTTCAAGTGTTCCGGTAATGATCGCTGAACTTTTAGAAATTCCTTGTATCCTTTTTGCAAAAAGTCTGACGATAGATGGTACAACTGCAACTCTTGATTCAGAGATCGAAGGCGGGAAGGAAGTGATCACTACTTCAATGCCTTTCGTTGCCGGTGCATCTGAAGGAATGGCTGAATGGAAAATTCCGAACATGCGTGGTATCATGTCGGCACGTACTAAACCACTTGCTGTTGTTGAGCCGATTGAAGTTGCACAAAAAGTAAAACTGGTCTCTTATGACAAACCCATTTCTCGCAGTGCAGTGAAAATGATCGCAGCTGATGATGCTTCAAAATTATTTGACATCATCCGCGAAGAGAAAAAAATAATCTGATCCATTACTAAAGAAAAAACTATGTCAGTACTCGTATATATAGAAAACGCAGAAGGAACATTTCGTAAATCGGCTTTTGAAGCGATCAGTTATGCATCTGCAATTGCATCAAAACTTGGTAAACCATTGGTTGCACTTTCAATCGGAAATGTCAGCAACGACGAACTTACAAAAGCAGGTCAGTATGGAGCAACAAAAGTGTTGAATGCTTCCGGGGATAAATTAAATTCTCCAAATACTCAGGCATATTCAAGTGTCATTGCTGCTGCAGCAAAAGCAGAAAATGCTGAAGTGATCGTTCTCTCTGCTTCTTTTGCAGGAAAAACTATTGCTCCGCGTGTTTCAATAAAAATGGATGCAGGCCTTGCAGAAAATGTTGTAAGTCTTCCTGAAATGGATGGAGCATTCACTGTAAAAAAGGGTTCATTCTCAGGAAAAGCATATTCAATTATTGAAATGCTTGCCGGAGTAAAGGTCATCAGTATGATGCCAAATTCTTATAAAGTTGTTCCTAATGCTCAGACAGCACAAGTAACTGCTTTTGATTTCACTCCTGATGCTAAAGATTTCACGGCAACAGTGAAAGAAAGAGTGAAAGCAGGGAATACGATTTCTCTTCCTGAAGCCGAACTGGTAGTTTCAGCGGGTCGTGGAATGAAAGGTCCTGAAAATTGGGGAATGATCGAAGAACTTGCAAAGATACTGGGCGCTGCAACAGCTTGCAGTAAGCCGGTTTCCGATGCAGGCTGGAGACCACATTCAGAACACGTTGGACAGACAGGCATAGCAATCAGTCCGAATTTATATATTGCTGTTGGAATTAGCGGAGCGATCCAGCATCTGGCCGGTGTGAGTTCTTCAAAGGTCATTGTGGTCATAAATAAAGATCCGGAAGCACCGTTCTTCAAAGCTGCCGATTACGGTATTGTCGGAGATGCTTTTGAGGTGGTTCCCAAGCTCATAGAAGCAGCTAAAGCGTTCAAAGCCAGCCATAATTAACATTGCGGAGGCGAAACAAATTTTTCTTAATTTCGATAAAGTCTAAGCCGGTTGGCGTTCTAAAATGAAAAAGATCAAACTTGAAATAATCGGCCTGTCTTACAGCCAAACTCAATCCGGTGCATACGCTTTAGTACTTGGCGAGGATAAAGGCAAAAGACGCTTACCAATTATCATTGGAGCCTTCGAAGCTCAGGCTATTGCTATTGAGTTGGAAAACATGACTCCGACCCGGCCATTGACTCATGATCTCTTCAAAAGTCTTGCTCACTCTTTCAAAATTGAAGTGGAAGAAGTCATCATATTCAATTTACTCGAAGGCGTCTTTTACGCTAAACTCGTTTGCAATAACGGCGAAAAGAAATTAGAGATCGATGCCCGTACGAGTGATGCTATTGCAATCGCTGTCCGTTTTGGTTGTCCTATCTATACATACGAATTCATTTTATCGACTGCAGGAATAGCAACAGATGAAAATACTCCTCTTGAAAGTATAGAAGAACAAGTCGAACGCCCCGCTGGTTCCACAAGCAAACTTTCCGAAAATGAACTCAGCGTTGCAAGTACTGACGATTTAAAAGAGATGCTGAAGAAAGCGATCGATGATGAAGCGTATGAAAGAGCAAGTAGGATTCGGGATGAGCTGAATAAGCGCAAAAGCAACTAAAAAAAATGAAGTAAAATGAAGTGAAAAGAAGTAAAATGATGGTACCCACTTTTCATTATACTTCATTCCACTTCATTCCACTTCTTTTATTTAATTTCACCTTACCATCAATTTCTCCGTAGCCATCCCATTCTCCGTCTGAAGCAATAGCATATAAGCTCCGGGAGCAAGGTTTGATGAATCGAAAAAATAATTTTTTTCTCCGGAAATAAAATTGCCGGAATGTATTATCATCACTTCTCTTCCTGCCATATCGTAGAGTGAAAGTTTTCCAACGGATGATTGCGATGTAACTACAGGTACACAAGTTAAACCATGTGATGGATTTGGAAAAGCAGGTTTAAATTCAGGCTTTGCCAGTTGTGTAATCTTGGTAAATTGTGTTACTTCAAATCTCCACCAACCTCTTGGTGCCGGCATCGGACGCACTTGTGTTTTTCCTGAAATGGATGTGGCACTTACATAGTAGTAAACAGTTGTTCCAACAGATTGAGCAGGAATAAATCCGGTCCAGTTATTCGTTGCAGCATTCGTCAAGGTCATGCTAACGTTCTGCCACGCCATACTTGTATCAGTAGTCCAATAAATGTTTGCTGTTTGTATTCCTGTTTTGTGCTGAATGCGTGCATCAATTTGATATGGACTGGAAACGTTTGTTGTATTCGAAAGTTGCTGATGTGAGATCAACAGCGGCTCATCTGCTCCGATACTATGTGTTATACAATGCACAGCACCACTGGCTCCGATGATTGAATTACAAGGAACTCCCACTATAGAATATCCGGGAAGTGCTTCCTGCCAGATGCGTATTGCTGTCGTATCGTACTGGTTGTTGTAGGTTGGAAGAATGACAGTTTTGTTTACAAATGTTGCATTCGTATACGTTAAATAATCACCCGACTGACTTGGGTAATTGCCGGTGCCATCAGGTGGTTGAACAATGCGAATCACTTTGTATGGCGTGCCATAAATAGAATTAAAATTGGAAAGAACATACTGCAGATTTGCTTCAATCTGTGGTCCATCTGAAATTCCTGCCGGATATTCTCCTATCATCAATGTTTCTTCATCGAGCAATTTCATATGCATATCGATATGATGAATTCCATCATAAGGAAGTACAGGCATTTTTATATATCGGTCGATTCCCATAAAATGATACATGATGGAATCTATTTCGGCGACTGTGTGATTCGGGTTTTCGTTTACAACAAGTTCAGATGAAAATGCAGTGCCAAATCCGTCAGACATAAAATTTCCACCGGTGTGAATCAGATCGTAAGGTGCCTGACTTGTTTCAAACATTGGAATATTAAACTCACGCCCAAGTATGGAAGGAATAGTATCGTCTTTCGGCCTTGGACGATTATAGATCCAGTCAACCAGGATCATGGAATCAACATCATTTCTATAAACAGAATTTTGTCCATAATCACGGATCCAAATGGTATTGAATGGTGCGATCACATAATGTAAATTCACCAATGGAATACTGTTCGAAGTCAGATAACTTTTTACTACGTTGGAATCACTGCAAACAATATAAACTTGTGTTTCTGTTTGTGCAGCTCTGACAATTTCTCTAAGGACTGTTTGATAACTTGTCCATGTTATTGTGAGAGCTTTAATTTCTTCCCATTCAGCCATTGTCCTCAAGCTGCCCCCCGGCGGAGTAGTAATTCCGACTGATTGTATTTGCTGTAAATAGGAAGGCATTATTGCCTTCTCCGCGGCTGTAGCCCCCACGGGAAGATTCGTCTGAGCATTCGAAAAAATCGAAAATAAAACAAAAAAAATACAAACAAGAATTCTCATTACCGATAATATTTTTTTTTTACTTCATTCCACTTCATTCCACTTCATTCCACTTCATTCCACTTCA
>JBMQEM010000033.1:0-2266 GCA_049363815.1 Bacteroidota bacterium | reverse complement strand
GCCCGCTTACAAAACCTGAAAGATCTGCTTCCCGATGCAGGTTATCAGAGACGCATCGGACTAAATGAAAAAGACGGGGTGGTTGCCAATCATTATGTCAATACAGAAACAAGTAATTACAAACAACTGGGTTGGCATACTGATGTTGCTCGCGATCTCCTTCTTGGAAAAGGTTTATACCCTATGCTGAACATCGGCATCTATCTGACAGATTCAGGTCCTGAAAACGGCGGCCTCCGCACCTTACCGGGCACACACAAGCAAAATGGTTTTCAAACAATGTTCAAGAAACTTCAGGTGCTCAATACTAAAGAAGACCCGAACGAAGTTTCAATGGAAGCAGATGCAGGAGATCTTTGTATTCATGATGGAAGATTATGGCATCGTGTTGCAATGTCACCTCACATCGGAAAAAAAAGTCACCGGCGTGTGATGTATGTATCCATGCTTTCAGGTCCTGCAGATGAAAGAAACAGCAATAGCAAGACGCCGTTTTATCTGAGATTCCTCAGACTGGCAAGGTGAAAAGAAAGAAGAATTTTTTTTATTGTTTTAAAATTGTTTTTACAGCTTGTTGTTTGCCATTACTTCTGATCTGAACAAGGTATATTCCGGAAGGAAAATCTGAGAGGGATATTTGTGTAATTCCTGTTGAGATCAAAGTGCTTTTTACTTCTTCACCCAGAGAATTATAAATGACAGCATACGTACTTCCTGTTACTTCTTCAGTCAAACTGATAGTGAATTCGCCTTCTGAAGGATTAGGAAAAATACTTATCCCGGAAAAGTGATCTGTGGTTTCAATTGTACTTAGTGGCGACGTTGTATATTTTTCTGTTAGATTAACATCGTTCAAAGGCCGGGTGAGATAGATATCACAGCTATGATCAAAATTCATGTAACCAGGCGAAACATCAATTGTTGCAGTATCAAACCAAACTGTTGTTCCGCTAAGATCAACTCTGTGAAGAATCAGAATATTATTTAACGGATCCAGATGTTGCGCTGAAAGCACATACAAACCGGCATCGCATAAACCAAATTGAACAGCTCCACCGAAACCATCCTGCAAAGCAAGAGAATCTGTTTCGGTAAAATATCCGCGTTGCCATTGAAGATTCCCTGATGAATTGATTTCATTCAGAAGGTAGTGTTTATTATCCCATGTTCCTCCGGAATTAAAATATGTAAAGTTGTTTGCAACATAAATATCATTTCCGGCAATAGACAATCCAACATTTGTAAGTTCAGCCGAATCTTTTTCGATCCCTTCTGACCAGATCAACGAACCAGTTTGATTGTCGTATTTTTCGAGATACGGTTTTGTTCCGGAATGACCGAGTGTATAGAAATGACCTGAAGCGTCTGATACAATTGCAAAATTATTCGAGTTCATTCCGTCATATGAATTCTCGTAACGATAATCGAGTGCACCATTATCATCTATCTTAAAATAATAATTTTTTACTACCGAACTGTTAGAACCAGTGCCAACACAATAAATATTATTATTACCATCAATGGTCAGATCTGAAATGATCTCTGATAATGGATTCAATGTTGTTCCGTCATCAGGAAGCTCAATATGCCAGTCTAACAAACCTCCTGCAGTATCAAATTTTGCAACGCAAAAATCTTCGAGGTCAGTTAAATTGACAGTGGACTTTATTCCGACGATCAAATGACCATTATTATCCAACATCGATTTCACCGGTTGGATAGATAAAAATGGAGTGATCCAGTATTGTTGCCAGACAAGAGATCCCTGATTATCGATTCGTTTGATCCGAAGTTGTGTTCCTGTTATATCGTCATAAGCACCAATGAAAATTGCGCCATCATTTTCAACTGGAATAATATTAAAGTAATTATCATTACAATCGAGAAGACAACTGTCATTCTCATATTCCCATAGTTTTACACCGCTGGCATCATGAGCATAGAATACATATTTTGTGTATAACGAAAGAGCAGATTCAGTATAATTAATAGAATAACTGTTTCCATTTCCATCAACTGCGAAACTTCTGGGATCTGTAATTTGCGAATTGAGTAAAGAAGAAGTTGTCGACCAGATCAACCGGCTCTGCGCAAAACTCACAGTAGTTACGAAAAGAAAAAAAGAGAATATTAGTGAACGGGCTCTTTGCATGTGACTAAATTAAGTGGGTTAACAGAGTTGTAAAAAAGAGAATGCAAAGTTAGTTTTTATTGTGTTGCAGCCAAAACGAAAAAAGGGCAACTCCTTTGCGGAATTGCCCTTTTT
>JBMQEM010000032.1:0-32829 GCA_049363815.1 Bacteroidota bacterium | reverse complement strand
CGGCATCTTTCTGATCAAATCCTTTTCCATTATCCTGGATATTCAGGATGAAACTTTCCGGATCTGCTTCAAGTGTACTTTTTACACTCGTAGCTTTAGAATGCCGGATCACATTGGTCAATGATTCCTGATAGATCCTGAAGATGCTCGTCACAATGTCTTTATTCAGTACAGTATCATCGATACCGGAATGAAAAGAGCAAGCGATTCCTGTTCGCTTCTCAAATTCTACCGAATGCCATTCAAGCGCAGCATTCAATCCGAGATCATCGAGAATTCCGGGGCGTAATTCATATGCAATTCTTCTCACTGCTTTTACTGTATCATCTATCATTTGATTGATATCCCTGAATTTGTCGAGAATCTCTTTTTCATTAGAATCAATTCTTTTTTTCATCCATGCCACATCCATTTTCAAACCTGTTAATTGCTGGCCGAGTTCGTCATGGATCTCCCTTGATATTGTTGTCCTTTCTTCTTCACGGATACTTTGAAGATGAGATGCAAGTTTCCGAAGCTCCTCTTTTGTTGCCACTAATTCTGCATTACTCTGATTTAGGCTGGTAATAATTGACTGCCTTTCTGTAGAAAAACGAATTACTTTATCCAGTTCCTTACTACCACTTTCTCCTTTGATCAGATAATCCTGAGCCCCTTCACGAAGTGCACTCAATGCAATGTGTTCATCAGACATTCCTGTAAGAATGACAATTACACTATTCTGAAATTTTTTTCTGATCTCGCTTACAGTCTGGACTCCATCACTGTCCGGCAAGGTCAGGTCAAGTAATACCAGGGAAATTCTGTCAGGCGGAATCTCTAATTCAAGTGCATCCTTTAACCCGGAGTTCACGATCAGCAAATCTCTGGAAATTCCGATCTCCTTTAACATCTCAAGAATCAACCGGACATCACCTTCATTATCTTCAATTAATAAAATATTAGTGTTTTTCATATAAATGGGTTTTAAAAAAAATAAAAAAATAATAATTCAAGTATGTATTCTAATTCATTGGCGGAAGTTTAACTATTGTAAACCAGAAGTCCTCTATGCTTTTTACAACATTCATGAATGAATCATATTCTACAGGTTTACTCACAAAACAATTGACATGCATTGCATAGCAGGCATGAACATCGTTGTCTGATTGA
Organism: Bacteroidota bacterium; assembly: GCA_049363815.1. Lineage (GTDB taxonomy): Bacteria > Bacteroidota > Bacteroidia > AKYH767-A > 2013-40CM-41-45 > JADKIH01. The sequence goes on along the minus strand of JBMQEM010000032.1, from coordinate 31,677 downwards.
GATGTTGTAAGAACGATCACCGGAATCAGTTTAAGCTCAGGATCATTCTTGATCTTTTCAAGAACTTCAAATCCATTCATTTTCGGCAAATTCAGATCGAGGAGGATCAGATCAGGGATAATTGCATTTCTGTGCTTTCCGGTTTTTGATAAAAATTCAATTGCTTCCACTCCATCATTTACGACATGTAATTTGTTTGCGATCCGCCCTTCATTTAATGCTTCCTGTGTCAGACGAACATCGCCCGGATTGTCCTCAACCAATAAAATGTCAACTGCTTTCATGCTTTTTATTTTTTAATGTGAAATAAAACGTTGTTCCTTTTCCTAATTCTGATTCAAACCAAATGGAGCCTCCATGTCTTTCGACAATTTTCTTTACTACGGCCAGTCCAATACCAGTCCCATGAAACATGGCTTTACTGTGTAGCTGTTTAAAGATCACAAAAACTTTTTCATGATACTTTTTATCAATTCCTATTCCATTGTCCTTTACAGAAAACAGCCATTCATCCGGTCTCTTCTCTGCAGAAATCTTTATTTCAGGAATGTTTTCCTTTCGTTGGAACTTGATCGCATTAGCAATCAGATTCTGGAATACCTGCATCATCTGCGTCTTATCAGCAAATATTACCGGTAAGTTATCGACAGTAATTACAGAATGACTTTCAACGATCCTCGATTTCAGATTCACCAGAACTTCCTGAACCAGCGTATTCAAATTTACTTCTGCTTCAGGCATCTGCCTGTTTATTTTTGAATAATTCAGCAAGTCAATGATCAATTGCTTCATCCTGTTTGCTCCGTCGACTGCATACTTAATGAACTCATCCGCATCGTCATCAAGCCGTCCTTTGTACCGTTGCTCTATAAGCTGAACATAACTTCCAACCATACGTAACGGCTCCTGGAGATCATGTGATGCTATGTAAGCAAATTGCTCCAGCTCCTTATTAGACCGTTCAAGTTCTTCAACATACCTCTTTTCTTTTTCTTCAGCAATCTTTTGTGGAGTTATATTCACCATAGAACCGATCATTCTGATCGGTTCACCTTTCAGATTTCTGATGATCGACCCCCTGTCAAGAATAAAAAATAATTTTCCGTTTGCTCCGTGATATTTATACTCATCTGTCCAGAACATCTCTCCATTTTCGATAGATGAATAGATCTTTTTCACAACCCGATCCTTGTCGTATTCATCGATACCGCTTTTCCATGATTCAATAGTTTGTGGAGTTTGATCTTTATCATAACCAAACAAAGTATAAAAATTCTCATTCCACCAGATCTCATTTGTAACAAGATTCCAGTCCCATACTACATCGTTAGTAGCTCTTGAAACAATGGAAAATCTTTCATTCATTTCAATCGCTGTATCACGCGATTTAAATTTATCTGTTACGTCTCTGTGATTTGCAACGATTGCTTTAACGTTTTCGTCGTTCAACAAATTGATTACTGTACCTTCTACCCAGAAATGATGACCATCTTTATGTCTGAATCTATTTTGACGGTGAAAGAGTTTTCCCGGATGTAACAATAGTTCGCTGAAAATATTTTTTGAGTCATAAATGTTTTCAGGATGCATAATTTCACTAAAATTTTTTCCAACCATGTAATCAACGGTGTATCCGGTTGCTTTTTCAAATGCAGGGCTCACATAAATTACTTTTCCTTTTTCATCAATCAGTGAAATTATATCTTCAGCATTTCCTACCAACGCCTTGAACCTCTTTTCGCTCTTTATCAATTCTTGCTCAGCTTCCTTTATTTCAGTTATATCCTTGAAATTTGTAAGCATTCCCTGGACATTAGGTACATGAAATAAATTAATAATAATTCCATCGAACCAGATATACGAGTTGTTTTTATGTTTAGACCTCAGCGTTATTTTAAAAGGAGCTCCTGGATTTGCAAGTGCCAGGTTAAAAACCTGATTTACTTTCTCAAGGTCGTCGGGATGCATGCGTTGGAAAATATCTATTTGTTCAGAATCTTCATCAGTCCAGCCGGTAACACGTTCCGCTGAAGGACTTCTATAAGTCATCTTTCTGTCTTTGTCAATTACAATGATCAAACTATCATTATACTCTAATATATATTTAAATCTCTGTTCCCTTTTATTCAATTCATTGGTTCTTTCTTCAACCAATCTTTCAAGACTTGCGTTTAACTCCTGTAATTCAATCTCTGCTTTTTTAAGAGAAGTAATATCTTTTACCAATACCAGGTTTCCTGTAACTTCTGAATTATCATTCAGGTTTTGTGATACCGTAACCAAAACATTCAGAGGCACATTTTCTTTCGTATGATAAATAACTTCACCTTGCCAGAAACCTTCCTTTTCAAATGCCGCAAGCGCTTCTTCTCTTCCACCTGTATGAAATTTTATCTTTAATACCTCCATTGCAGTTTTTCCAATTGCTTCTTCACTTTTCCAACCAAACAACCGTTCTGCTGCCAGATTCCATTCAGTGATGACGTAATTTTTATCTGAACTAATAATGGGGTCTTGAATATTTTTTGCAATTGAAGCCAGGTACTTGTATTTTTCAATTTGCTCAGCCATTTGTCTGAGCTTGTCGGCTTCAAATGCCTCTCTATCCTGAATTGTTCTCTTTCTTACTGAAAATAAATCTATCAATACAAAAATTGAAGTCAGAATAACTATTGCGATAATAAAGATCTGCTCTTTCCAATTTGGATTTGTATAAATGGAAATTCCTGCAATTACAATTGCCAAAAATAGTAGTAGCAGATATTTTTCTTTTCCCTTCATTAATTTATTCACTCTCAAAATAAAATTCCAATCAATAATATACAGCACCCTTCTGCTGCACGCAAAAAATCCTGCTATATAAAAAATAGCAAAATGCTCCTTAATATGTCGAGTAATTCAGGTTCTTAGTGGGATTTCAAACCAAGAGGGTTTAAATAAAAACCCGGATCGTATTCTTTCAGATCGTTAAAGTGTTTAATTTGTTCAATGTGTTTAGAGTACTTTAAACTCATTAAACGATTTTTACCCTTAATTCAACTATAGTATTTTCTGATCAAGGGATTAATTGATGCCATTGACCTTAAAGATCAATGGCATTATTAAAATTCACTTCTTTATTCAGAGTTCTGATGATTGCAAATTAATAAAAATCTGATAACATTCTTAGAAAAATCCAAAAAAACTTTTTGACACTGAAAACTAAAAAATACTCCGAATTAATGTTGTCACATTCATTATTGCTCATCGGCACTTGGACCATATACTCCCGGAATCGGAATATCCAATAATCTTAAATAAACTCCCAACTGTGCTCTGTGATGAACGATCTGACAATATGAATGTCTTACCGTATCAAGTTTCGACTGTTCCATATAAACGACGTCACCGTTTCGAAGTGTCCACTTTTCATCCAATACACTTTCTTTTGCATTCTCCAGATCTTTCAAAGCCAGCGCTACATTCCTATTGAAATAAGCAACCAGCTCATCTCCGGTTGTACAATCTGTAGGATTGTATGGACTTTTTGCGAAATCAAGTTCATCGGTATTCACTCCAAGGGAGATCCATGTCGGAAGATCAGCAATGTGAATAGCAAGATCCTGCAATTTCATACTCTTAGCATGTAGCTTCCAGCCCAGCTTATCTGCCGGAACCAGTGCCAGCATTTTCCGTGTCCCAATAGCTTCTTTTTCGAGCTCTTTTTTGAATGATTGAAGAAAGGTTGTCATTGTTTTTAGTTTTTTGACAAAGAAACAGCAGACTAATGACAACAGTATGTCAGCATGTTTTTGGGAAACTAATGTTTCTAAGATTCTTTTCAGAAGACTCAAGTTCGGACTGCATTCTTTCAAGCATATTTAATTGGTCATGCTTCATATCTAATAATATTGATTTGTAATAAGATATTCCATTTATGAGGTTTTCCTTAAATAATTGAAACTGCTTTTGGTGACGAACAGTCCATGTAGAAAAATTCTTCGAAATCTCATTCTTCAAATAGTCAACATATAAATTCAATTCATTGACAAACATGTTCGGACGAGAAATGCTATTCAGAATATTTTTACGTCCGTAAATATGAGAAACCATTTCATCCAAAGAATATACTCCTGAGAAAAATGCAAGATTCGGCCCGGGACAAATTGTTACGGCGTTTAATTTATGCGGAGTGACTTGTCCGTTCTTTAAATAAGCTGTGGCTCCAAGCCCTTCACACAAACAATCCTTTTCCATAACTAAAAGAATCTCTTCGTCTTTTTCCTTTTCTGAAATGAATTTGCTATTTATCTGGCTAATCTTCAAATTTTGATACTGCCTTGAAGCCGTGCAAATCGGTTGTGCAGTAAATTCTGTGTCACTTGCAAGGAATTTTTTGTAACATGGACTTCCAGGTCGACCACTTTGTATTCTTTTCTTTCTTTGAACTTCAGATGAACTCCTTCGAAAATTGTTAAATGGTATTCCTAATGGTGAGGAATTACTCAAATAATAATCTTCCTGTTTTGCATGGGCCAATTGATGAAGAGTATTTTCATCCACATTAGTCGCCTCAGGTACGAGTAAAAAAGGACTTCCCCATCCGGTTCCATCTAAAGAATAATACTCCCGTAAAAATTTATCTTCCTGAAAAGTACCTATACCACCCTGAACGGTAATTCGCATTTCAGGAATATCAACATACCTTTTTGCATCTTTCACAGCAAGGGCAGAATTACAAATAGAATACAATTCTTCAATCAACTCCACTCTCTTTAATTTGAATTCCTCCAGTATCGGGCCAAGTAATAATCCATCTGTTGCAAAAGCGTGTCCCCCGCAGTTTAATCCCGATTCAATTCTAAATTCAGAGATCCACAATCCTTTCTTCGCAAGAATCTTTCCCTGGATTAATGCTGATCTAAAATCACTGACCTTTAAAATTATCTTTTTCCTTTGTATCCCGGATTGATCAGGAAAAAAATCTTTAAAAGTTTCACAATAACTATAAAGACGGGGATTCATCCCTGCAGAAAAGACAACTGAAGATGAAAGATCGCTATTTGCAAAACCTCTCAGAGCTGACATAGCATCACAATATTCAACTGGCAATTCGTTTCCTTCTTTAGAATAATTCGATTTGTCAAGCTTTGTCATTATATTAACATCGATTGTACCAGCTGAAATGTTTTCCCGTAACATTTTTTGCATTTCTTGCTTAACAATATCTTCTGAAATCAACATTTCCTTATACAATCTCTTTAATGAAGAATCTCCAGGGAGCATATCGAAATACTTATTGATGGAATAACCATTATCAAAAGATTCTGAACGCACTTCTTCGATTTTCTTTTCAACAATCTTCTGTAATAAGTTTAAATAAGCTGTCACTCTTTTTGCCCTATGGTCAATATCACCTTCAGGAATTGCAACAAACACTTCATTTTCAATTTTACAATAGATCTCTCTCATACTTTCGATCAACTGATCTTCAATGATCGATACGACTGAAGAGATTCCGTAATGCGCAACTTTAACAGGAGTGTCAATAGTGTATGCTAAACCCATAACAGGGATATGAAAAGTGTGATTTTTTTGGGAGCTCATTTAATTCTTTTTGATATTTAATTCACAAAAGTCGCTTTATTGAAATTATATAATTATGACCTCCCTCATAGTCAATATGATTCGCTATAAAAAGCGGAACTTATTCTTGCATTATTCTGTGAGCATGTGCCGAAATTCAATGAATTCGCACACAATAAATAATAATAAGTACACAGAAAACTTACTGATATAAATCATTCAATTTACAAATGTCTAAACGACTTCGTCAACTTACTCCTACGTAAATTTAAAGTTACAGAACAGAATATATGTTCTTACTAAGGCCTGTAATCAGGATTATTAATGAACGATGTATCTGTAAGGGTTTTTAAAAAATTCACAAGATCCTCCTTCTCCCAAGGCCATAAATTCAACCCGTATAATTTTGCCGGTTTCGTCATGATAGGATCAATACCAGGAGAAGAAATACATACGCCAGAATTATAAAATTCCACAACTTCTTCCAGAGTCTGGTACCGGCCATCGTGCATATATGGCGCAGTTAATTCAATGTTGCGTAGTGTGGGAACACTAAACTTTCCTTTGTCATTTATGTTTCCGGAAATCAAATATCGTCCTAGATCCTGGCCTTGTGGCAAACATTCAAGCCCATTGTTTCTGAAATCATTTGAAGTAAACAAAGGATTTCCATGACAGTGGAAACAATCGCCTTTCTCCGTCATAAAAATAATATACCCGCTTTGCTCAGACGTTGTAAACCCCACCTGATGATCAAAATATTTATCAAATTTAGAGTTTGCAGAAACCATACTTCTCATGAACTGACTAATAGAATATACAATTGTCTGCTTCAAATCATCATGCGACAAGTCCTCAACATTTGAGATTCCAAATGCTTTGTAAATCATCTGCGGATATTCTGGATGGGTTTTTAGATCCTGGACCAATTGATTCATATCTGTATCAAAAAATTCCGGGCCAAAGTCTGCAATACACAATCGATCTAGTTTAGGTTCAGAACCGTTCCAATTGTAATCCGGATTCCATGCAAGATTTACATGAGGTGGAATACTTATAGAATCACCGCTTGCAGAAATAAACATGGGTTTCGAAAACGACTTGTTTGCAAGATGACAAGAAGAACATGTCAATCCATTACTGGATAATATTGGGTCATAATAAAACTTTTTTCCTAAAGCAACTCCTTCAACTGTCATGGGATTCCCAGGTGGAATAGATGGAATGGGAAAATGAAGTGGAATCTTTAAGGAAAAAGGTGTTGGTTTATAAATAGCAACTTCCTGTACAATTTCTTTCTTACAGGAGAGAAATTCCATAAGTAAAAATAAACCAGCAATTACAAATAATTTTTTCATCTTATTGGAAGTGAAATATATCAACACCGTTTGCTTTTAATTTTGCCATTGCCGCACTACTTCCCATAGAATAATTACCATCAATATTAAAATCATATATGTATGGGTTTCGGAACCATTCATTGAGATTCATTACCAAAGGAATATTTAAAGCATTATCACCAATTACAAAATTGGTATCAAGCTGAATGGTAAAAAGATTTTCGTTTTTACCAAGGTGCATTGCATACCCGAAAGTACCGGAACTATCAGTAAAATGTCCCTCGAATTTCATGAAATGATAACCACCACCCATTGGGACAGGCCAGATCATATTATTGTTTTCCGTTGAATTTGGCAATCCATCTGGAATGTTATGAAGCGAATCCAAGCCAAAATTTAATTTAATTCCTTTATATTCTCCTTGTAAAATCAATCCGCTAGAGAACACATTGGTTTCGGGTTTTCGGATACTGACATATTGAAAATTCTTTATCAGAACTTCCAATCCATCTGAACGTATTAATTTAATTTCAGATAAATAATAATGTAGTGTTTCAATACTGATTCTACACCCCGAGTCTAAAGGGTACATGATTGAATCCAATTGGATTGAATTACCATCAGCTTCGTAACCAATGGATAGATTAATTGTTCCGGTACTACTTGGTTCAGTTATTGATTCCTTTTTGCAGGAAATCATTAAAGTCAACCAAATAAATATAATTAATAATTGCTTCATCTTTTTTTACTTAATATGAAATTTAAAGCTAATATTCCGGAATTCCTATGATGATGCTCAGTGACATTCATCATGCTCAACTACACCCAACACTAGTTCCGCAATTCAGACATTTATAGCACGAACCGCTACGAATGGTAATATGACCGCATGTTCCGCATAATGGAGCATCACCCATCATACTTCCCAGGAATTGTTGTGTTTGATTATGTTGTAACTCTGAATTCAAATCTTCTGCTCTCAATGTAACTTTTGATTTTATTTCCTTCGAGATTGTCTTATCAATGTGTTCTGAAGGTTTAACTTGAACAAGATCTTCTCTTCCAAGATACTCCAATGCAAGGAGTCGAAATATATAATCTACAACTGAGGTTGAGTTTTTGATGTTCGTATGATCCACCATTCCTGATGGTTCAAAACGCGTAAATATAAATTTCTCTACAAATTCATCCAGAGGAACACCATATTGCAAACCAATAGAAACAGAAATTGCAAAACAATTTAAAAGAGATCTAAAAGATGCTCCTTCTTTGTGCATATCAATAAAAATTTCTCCTAATGTACCATCCGTATATTCCCCTGTTCTTACAAATATTGTGTGTCCACCGATCTTTGCTTTCTGTGTAAATCCACCACGTTTTTCAGGTAACTTCTTACGGTGAACTATGTTTGACAATTGCCTTTTGAATTTTGTATCTGTTGTCTGGTGAATAATTCTTCTTGCTGCTTCGAGCACATCTTCTGCCGTTAATTTTTCTCTGTCTACTTCATTGGAATCATATACATTAACATTTTCTTTCTTATCGCTTTTTGATGAAAGAGGTTGTGATAGTTTACTGCCATCCCTGTAGATTGCAACTGCTTTAAGTCCGGATTTCCACCCATTCATGTAACAATCCTCTATATCTTTTTCAGTAGATTCATTTGGCAAATTGATTGTCTTTGAAATTGCACCTGAAATGAATGGCTGCACCGAAGCCATCATTAGTATATGCCCAGATGGATGAATGAACCTTGTCCCTGTTTTTCCGCACCGGTTTGCGCAATCGAAAACTGAGAGATGTTCTGATTTCAAATAGGGAGCTCCTTCAACAGTCATAGTTCCGCACACATATTGATTTGTCTCTTCAATTTGCTCCGGTGTAAATCCTAACTCTGTCAACAATATAAAATTCAAATCAGAATATCGTTCCTTTGTAAAACCAAGTCGCTTTAAGCAATCTTCGCCTAATGTCCATACATTAAAGATGTAAGCAATATCAAATGCTGAAGTCGCTGCCGCATTAAGTATTTCTACCTCTTCTCTGGTAAATCCCTTTGAAGCTAACGTCTCATAATTTATATAGGGCGCACCTTTGAAAGTTGCCCTTCCATTTACATAGTTTATGATCGACTTGACTTCATGTTTGTTATAGCCAAGGTTTTTCAGTGCAGCCGGTACACTTTCATTTACAATTCTAAAATATCCGCCACCGGAAAGTTTTTTGAATTTTACCAATGAAAAATCCGGTTCAACACCTGTAGTATCACAATCCATCAACAATCCGATTGTGCCGGTTGGAGCAATTGCACTTACCTGAGCATTTCTGAATCCATATAGTACTCCACTTTCCAATGCTGAATCCCATGTTTCACATGCCGCACGCAACAAATAATCAGGACAATATTTTGCATCTATTCCATTAGGAATAACTTCCAGATCTTCAAACGCATCGAGTGCATGATATGCAGCATAACGGTGATTTCGGATCACACGTAACATGTGACTTTTATTCTCTGCGTATTTACTGAAAGTCCCTAGTTCTCCGGCCATCTCAGCAGATGTTTTATATGCTGTGCCTGTCATAATTGCTGTAATTGAAGCTGAAAGAGCTCTTGCTTCGTTACTATCATAAGGTATTCCTGATATCATTAGTAATGATCCCAGATTTGCATAACCGAGTCCTAAAGTCCTGTAATCATGTGTTAATTGCGCAACTTCTTGTGATGGGAATTGAGCCATCAGAATAGAAATTTCTAACACAACTGTCCACAGGCGACAAGCGTGTTGAAAAGAATCAACGTTAAATTGTAAGGACTCTTCGTCTATAAACTTCCGTAAATTTAGCGACGCTAAATTGCAGGCTGTATTATCAAGAAACATATACTCGCTACATGGATTGGATCCACGGATGCGACCACCTTCAGGACATGTATGCCATTCATTGATAGTGGTGTCAAATTGAACACCCGGATCTGCACAGCTCCATGCTGCATGTGCAATTTTATCCCAAAGTTTTTTTGCCGGAACAGACTTAATTGTATGTCCATCAGTTCTCGCTGTCAGATTCCAATTGTCGTTTTCTTTGAGTGCTTTAAAAAATGAATTCGGAATCCGAATGGAATTATTTGAATTCTGCCCCGACACTGTCTTATATGCTTCCCCTTCATAATCGGACGAATAACCGGCGGCTATTAATGCAGCTACTTTTTTTTCTTCTTCAACTTTCCAATCAATAAACTCTTCTATTTCGGGATGGTCGAGGTCCAGACAAACCATCTTTGCAGCTCTCCTTGTTGTACCTCCCGACTTAATGGCTCCTGCTGCACGATCACCAATTTTTAAAAATGACATTAACCCTGAAGAGTATCCGCCACCTGCAAGCTTTTCATGTTCACCTCTGACTGATGAAAAATTAGTTCCTACTCCACTGCCATACTTAAATATTCTGGCTTCCCGAATCCACAAATCCATAATGCCACCGGGATTAACCAGTTCATCATTTACTGAAAGTATAAAACATGCATGCGGTTGCGGTCGCTCATAAGCTGAAACAGATTCAACCATTTTACCTGTTTCATGATCAACATACCAGTGGCCTTGTCCATTTCCTTTTATGCCATAGGTTGAAAACAATCCCGTATTAAACCACTGGGGAGAATTTGGTGCTGCATATTGTGCGAGCAACATAAATATAATCTCATCATAAAATATCTGAGCATCATTTTTACCGGCAAAGTAATTATTTTTAAGTCCCCATTCCATCCAACAGTTCGCCAGTCGATGAACTACTTGCTTGATAGAATTCTCACTACCAGTATTACCATCAGCTTGCGACACACCGGTTTTTCGAAAATATTTTTGCGCTAAAATGTCTGTTGCTACTTGCGACCAATTTATTGGTACTTCTACATTCTTCATTTCAAAAACCGCATTCCCATCAGGGTTTCGGATAACACTGGTCCGCTTCTCGTATTCAAACTGATCAAAAGCACTCAAATTGTCTTTCGTATAAAATCGTTTAAATTTTAAACCGTGACTATTAGATTTTTTTTCGGATTTTTTATTTGATTGGGTTTTCATAAAGTAATTTATATTCTGCAATATTCAGCATCATTACTTCACTCAAAGATGAGTCAAATCATAAACTACTTTTATTAGATAACAATTCATCTGTTGATAAAATAATTCTCGAAAATTTTACAAGTAATGGAATTGAAATTAAAATTATACCTATAACAACTGCTAATCCTGCGATATTAAACAACTTAAATAATTGTTGAAGTTGTAACATCATTGATTGAAATGCTACTCCCTTCTCATTTAAGATAGCTTTTGTTATGCCCGATATGATAAGTGTCATCCAAAATATTATTAGTGCAAGGTTGACCAGTATAAATCCGAATCGCGTTTTTTTATTTTCAATCTTTCCGATATGTTTCTCCAAAATGTAATACAGCGATGCAAAAAGAATCATTGTATTAATTCCAATAGTTGCTCCCATTGCATGTGCTACAGTAACATGAGTGCCATGAGTATAAGTGTTAATCGCTGGAATAGAAATGAGAATAGCAAGGGTCAGATTAAGGAATATCCATATGTCTGCAGCAACAATAAATTTGTAAGGCACCTTGTACAGATTCTTCTTTGCAGTATTTAATGATTTTCGCCAGTTTAAAATGATACTACCTAAAATCAACAATTCTGTCATACTAATTATATAAGCTACATTTTTTATCCAGTTTGCAGCAGGTACAATATAAGTATGATGGCCCCAATTAAACATTAGATTAGTCAAACCAAGAAAATAAAAGAAAAATGTTATAGGTGCAATAGTTGTTTTTGTATCACCACTTATTTTTTCCATTACATAGAAACCTGTTCCATACACCAACATATTCCAGGATCCTACCATAGAGCCGTTAGCTTTCCACTGCACAGTTACATCTCTTATAATATTGTCACGAAAAAATGGTTGTGTCCAAAAATAGGATTCAACAAAAGTGATAAGAAAAAATAAAATTCCTGTTGCCCACATCCATTGGTATATCGGCCAATCACTTATATTGAACTTAATAGTTTTAATGAAATTTATTGCAAATAAAATCCAACTCAACAACATTGGTATTGCAAGCACCGGTGGAAACTCAAGATATTCTCTTCCGCCGAAATTTCCTTTAAAATAACAAATGAGAATAGTCAGCCCTGTAACTATAAATAAAATAAAGTGAATATAGGCGAGCTTGATCGAAAATAATTTGCGATTTGCCACAATCGGCAGATAATAATAAATACCACCGACACCACCGGTGAAAATCCATGTTATAACTAGTGTAACATGAAGTGGCCTTGTTTTTTCAAATGACAAGTTCTCTTTCAGGAACTCGGGAAGTATGTATTGCATCCCACCAATCATTCCAAAAAAAACACCAATGATCAGTGATAGTAGGGAAGCCACAATAAATAGCAGTGCAACTTTTATATGATCTCTATTACCTGCTTCTGAATGCATTTGTCTGTTTAGAACTTAAAACTATATGTATTATAACTTTTCAAAATGTGATGTGAAATGCCTTAAAAATTTTGGCTCTTTGATGATCCGCAAGCCTTTAACCTTTTCTTTGGTTCTCAAAATTTCATCGAAGACTTCTATTACATAATCAATATGTGATTGTGTATAAACCCGACGAGGTATAGCAAGCCTTACAAGTTCCATTGGGGCCGCTATTAAATGTCCGCCTGAGTCATAGGTGCCAAACATTACTGACCCGATCTCAACAGTCCTAATTCCACCTACTTGATACAATTCACAAACAAGAGCCTGACCCGGATAATGATGTGCAGGTATATGATCGTAAAGCTTTTTTGCATCAACATAAACTGCATGTCCACCCACAGGATAAATTATCGGAACCCCTTTCTCTCTGATCTTTTCTCCAAGATACTGCGTGCTGACAATTCTGTATTTTAGATAATCAGGATCGAAAACTTCTTCCAGACCAACAGCAATAGCTTCCATATCCCGACCCGATAATCCGCCATATGTTGCAAATCCTTCTGTAATGATGAGCATCTGAGTACATGCTTCCGACAAACTTTTGTTTCTCAAAGCCAAAAAGCCACCCATATTTACCAATGCATCTTTTTTAGCACTCATGATTGCAGCATCAGCAAGCGAAAACATTTCCTGTGCAATTTCTCGAAACGAAACGTCCTTATAGCCTTGTTCCTTTTCATGAATGAAATAACTGTTCTCTGCAATGCGACAACAATCCAGAACAAAAAGTATATCATGCTTCTTACAAATTCGGCTACCCTCTTTTGCATTTTGCATACTTACCGGTTGTCCTCCGCCACTGTTATTGGTAACAGTCAATATAACTGCAGCGATATTTATTTCACCATACAGATTGATTATATTCTGAAGCTTTTCAAGATCTATGTTTCCCTTAAATGGAAATGTTGAATTATAATCTTTGCCTTCCTGAGCAGGGATATCAATAGCTGTAGCCCCACTATATTCTATATTCGCGCGAGTTGTATCAAAATGCGTATTGCTGATAAAATATTTTCCTTTGCCTCCGATATGACTATATAAAATTCTTTCAGCTGCACGGCCCTGATGTGTAGGAAGTATGTATGGCATCCCGGTCAGATCCAGAATTTGTTTTTCAAAATGATCCCAGCTTCTTGCCCCTGCATAAGATTCATCTCCACGCATCAATGCGGCCCATTGATTGCTACTCATTGCAGATGTTCCACTGTCGGTCAGAAAATCAATTATTACCTGATCTGATTTCAGCAAGAACGGATTATAATTTGCCTTTATCAAAAATTCTTTCCTTTCTTCTTCTGTGCTCATTGTTATGGGCTCGACGGTTTTAATTCTGAAAGGCTCAATGATCGTTTTAAAATTCATGGTCAGATCGGTTTAAATTTAGCCTGGAAAAAACGAAGATACTTAGGTTCATAAATCATCTCCAGACCTTTTATTTTTTTTCTGTGTTTGTAAACAGAAATTACTGATTCGGCAACTACATCCATGTGTGCCTGTGTATAAACTCTGCGCGGAATTGTTAGTCTGACAAGTTCCAGTTCCGGAAAATAATTTTCTCCGGTCTCTTTATTTCTCCCTGCAGAAACAATTCCTCTTTCCATTGTTCTTACTCCACTATCCAGATAAATTTCAGCTGCGAGAGCCTGCGCCGGAAATTGAATCTGCCTGAGATGCGAAAGAAACTTTTTTGCATCAAGAAATATTCCGTGTCCGCCAATTGGTTTCACAATTGGAATGTTTGCTTTAATTAATTTGTTACCTAAATATTCTACCTGTCCAACTCTTGCACGAATATGATTATCCTCTACAGATTCCGTTATACCGATAGCCATTGCTTCCATATCCCTACCCGCTAATCCACCATAAGTATGAAGTCCTTCATAAATAACAACCATGTTGCTGGCCTCTTCATACAATGTCCGATCATTGAGTACAAGAAAACCACCAATGTTAACCAATGCATCTTTTTTAGCGCTCATCGTTGCACCATCAGTCAGCGAACAGATCTCTTTTACAATTGCTCTGACCGGAATATTTTTATATCCCTTTTCCCGGGTCTGAATAAAATATGCGTTCTCAGCTACACGAGTCATGTCATGTATAATGCGAATCTTATATTTATTTGTAAGCTTTCTTAAGTCCCGCAGGTTTTGCATCGAAATCGGTTGCCCACCTGCCATATTTACCGATGTAGCTATAGAAATATATGGAATTTTATCAGCACCATATTTCTTGATGATCTGTTCAAGCTTTTTTAAGTTCACATTCCCTTTGAAAGGATGTGTGCTCTGCGAATCATGTGCTTCATCAATGATAATATCTACAAAAGAACCTCCGGCCATTTCCTGATGCAATCGTGTTGTTGTAAAATACATGTTACCGGGAATGATGTCACCGGGCTTAATCATGATCTTGGAAATTATATTCTCCGCACCACGACCCTGATGTGTGGGAACAACATATTTATAACCATAATACTTTTGGATTACTTCTTCAAGATGATAAAAGTTTTCGCTTCCTGCATATGATTCGTCACCCAGCATCATTCCCGACCATTGCTTGTCGCTCATTGCTGAAGTGCCATTATCCGTCAGTAAATCAATGTAAACTTCTTTCGATCGCAGTAAAAAGGTGTTGAAACCTGCCGCTTCAAGTGCTTTCTCTCTTTCAACTCTTGTCGTCATTTTCAAGAGCTCGACCATTTTAATTTTGTAGGGCTCTGCCCAGGATTTCTTAACTCTCATTGAACTTCAGATTTTAATACTGTGACTTGATCGATATACTTCAAATATGCAATTATCTCAATGATCTCATTTTCGTTGAGATTAAAATTCGGCATTCGTTGAGAACCGGATCTTAACATTGCACTCATAACCAATTCATTCTTCGCCCGACTTGAAATTACCTTTGTAAGATCAGGGCCAAGATATCCTCCTAAGCCATATATCTGATGACACGCAGTGCAATTATGTTTCTGATACAACAACTTTCCCCTAACTGCTTCGGTACTCATACTCACTCCATCTACTTTTGTCCCCTCTAGATAAACAAAAAATGAGTAAACAAAAAAAGCTAAAAACAAAAACAGGAACACATAAACTTTCCTCATCCTACAACGATTTTAAAATTACTTATTTCTTTCAACAGATCTTAACTGTACCAATAATGATACTGTAAGAGGTATTGCAAATGAAATAAATAATTCACGTCAGTTACATGACTTTATTGATGCATATGTCATGAGGAAAATCATTGATAGAATGAAGGAGTTTTAGATGACAAAATATGTTTTATGTTTTCAATCATAAAAATTATAATTCGTGAAACTTCTTTCCTAGCATCAACCTATCAATCATTTTTACAATCCTTTCAGCTTTGGTGTCTTCATGTTTAGCAGAATAGATCCAATTCAGATATTGTTTCTTTTCACTTTCGGTTAACTTGATATAAAATTTTAATGCATCGGGATACTCTTGCATACAATCAATAAGTTCCTGAGGAATTACCAATGGACTCGCATCGGAATAAAGTTTTACGTGAACCAGATCACCGGCTTCTTTCTTTATTTTCTTTCTGATCTCGGCTTTCACAGGTAAAAATAAATTTCCATTACCCATTGGCATCAGATTATACTGTTTCAATTCGTAACTGTCAATACTTCCTTTCACTCTAACCATTCCGAAATGGGCTTTATGATCCGGACTGATCTCCCTGATCTCAATGTACGACCAGCCACCTTTTCCTGACATCCGCTGCATGAGATATTTTTTATCAACGAGTGGTTTTTCTTTTTTCATAGCTTATTTCTACCTGCGAAAATAATGAAATTGCCGAACTAAATTTTTAATTACTTTAGACCTTTATTTAGCAGCTTTGATCAAATGCAATATAATACTCTTGAAGATATTTCCGTAGCTGATCTGGTTCATGTATTCAATGAAGCATTTTCTGATTATCTGGTCCCGATTCATTTAACAAAAGAACAACTACTGAATAAAATAATTTCGGAAAGTATTCGGAAAGAATTATCAGTCGGTGCTTTTGAAGGTGACAAACTGGTTGCATTTATCTTGCACGGAATTGATACTGTCAAAGGAGATAAAACAGCATATAACGCAGGCACCGGAGTTCTTCCCGAGAATCGCGGAAACAAGCTCACTTATAAATTATATGAACACGCATTTCCGATCCTGAAAAAAAACGGCGTCAAGAAGATCAATCTGGAAGTGATCGCTGAAAATGAAGCTGCGAAAAAAGTGTATTCCGGAATTGGTTTTACAAAAACACGATCACTGAACTGCTACAAAGGATCTATTTCCGATCTGAAAACTCATTCAACTGTATACGTCCAACATATATATCACCCGGACTGGAAAATACTTGAAACATTCTGGGACTGGACACCATCGTGGCAGAATTCTGTGTCTGCAATCAACAAATCCTGGTCATTACTTGATACGTTTGGAATCTTTAATGAAAATGAACTCCTTGGCTATTGTGTCTATAACCCAAAGCTCAACAGGATCCATCAATTTGCAATTGATAAAAATCACCGTAAGTCAGGATTGGGCAGACAACTCTTTCAATACTTATCCCTTAACAAAAGTAAAACTGTTTCCCTCATCAATATTGATAATAGCGCACTGGAAACAAATTCATTTCTTTCAAATGCAGGACTTGAAATATTTATAAGACAAGACGAAATGGAGTTGGTCTTTTAAATTTGGGATTGCAGGTAATCAGGTTTAAAGGTTGCAGTTTCGATCCTTGTTCAAAGAATCTACTCCTCAAAAAACTGTCATCACTTTTCTTATTATACTTTCTGCCTTTATTTCACTTTCTACAGTCT
Source organism: Bacteroidota bacterium (assembly GCA_049363815.1). Lineage (GTDB taxonomy): Bacteria > Bacteroidota > Bacteroidia > AKYH767-A > 2013-40CM-41-45 > JADKIH01. The sequence continues at coordinate 14,367 of JBMQEM010000032.1, read as the reverse complement.
TTCAAAATGCGATGTAAAATGTCTGAGAAATTTAGGCTCTTTAGTAATTTTTAATCCGGTGACAGACCTTCTGTTTCGAATGATCTCATCAAAAACTTCAACAACATAATCAATATGTGACTGTGTGTATACTCTTCTTGGAATTGCCATTCTAACCAGCTCCATTGGTGCAGCAATTAATTCACCTTTTACATCATAGGTTCCAAACATTACAGATCCGATCTCCACAGTACGGATTCCACCAATGTGATAAAGTTCGCAAACAAGTGCTTGTCCCGGATATTGTTCAACCGGTATATGATCATACAGTTTTTTTGCATCTACATATACAGCATGTCCGCCAACAGGATAAATCACAGGCACACCTTTTTCCTTGATCTTCTCTCCAAGATACTGGGTACTGGTGATCCTGTACTTAAGATAATCCGGTTCGAAAACTTCTCTTAGTCCTACGGCAACCGCTTCCATATCGCGGCCTGATAACCCACCATACGTAGTAAAACCTTCCGTTATGATCAGCATCTGTGTACAGGTATCCGAAAGACTTTTACTTCTTAAAACCAGAAATCCACCCATGTTAACGAGTGCATCCTTTTTCGCACTCATTATGGCAGCATCTGCAAGTGAAAACATTTCCTGTGCGATTTCCCGGAAAGAAACTTCATTATACCCTTCTTCTTTTTCATGTATGAAATAACTGTTCTCAGCTATTCTGCAACAATCAAGTACGAATAATATATTATGCTTTTTACAGATCCTGCTTATCTCCTTTGCATTCTGCATACTCACCGGCTGACCACCACCGCTGTTATTCGTCACAGTTAGGATTACTGCTGCAACATTCCGTTCACCGAATTTCCTGATAAGTTCATCCAGTCTTTTGAGATCCATGTTTCCTTTAAATGGAAAATCCGAATCAAAATCCTTTCCCTCCGGCGCAGGAATATCTATTGCAATTGCTCCGCTATATTCAATGTTCGCCCGTGTTGTATCGAAGTGCGTATTGCTGATAAAATATTTTCCTTTTCCACCGATATGACTATACAGTATCCGTTCTGCTGCCCGGCCCTGATGAGTTGGAAGGATATAAGGCATACCTGTAAGGTCATGCACTTCCTTTTCAAACCGGTCCCAGCTTCTTGCTCCTGCATATGATTCATCACCTTGCATCATTGCTGCCCATTGGTTACTGCTCATGGCTGATGTTCCACTGTCAGTGAGAAAATCAATGATCACCTGTTCTGATTTTAACAGGAATGGATTATAATGCGCCTTGATCAGAAATTCTTCCCGCTCCTGTGGAGTACTCATTGTAATGGGCTCCACAGTTTTGATGCGGAAGGGTTCAATTATTGTCTTGAATTGCATGGTCAGATCCGTTTAAATTTTGCCTGAAAGAATCGCAGATACCTCGGTTCATAGACCATCTCCAGACCTTTTATTTTTTTTCTATTCTTATAAACTGAAATAACTGATTCTGCAATTACATCCATGTGGGCCTGTGTATAAACACGACGCGGAATAGTAAGTCTTACCAGTTCCAGTTCCGGGAAATAATTTTCTCCTGTTTCCTTGTTTCTTCCGGCAGAAACGATTCCACGTTCCATAGTACGTACACCGCTATCAAGATAGATCTCTGCTGCCAGGGATTGGGCAGGATATTGAATCTGCTTCAAATGCGGTAAAAACTTTTTTGCATCAAGAAAAATTCCATGTCCGCCAATTGGTAGCACGAAAGGAATTTTTGCTTCACGTAATTTATTTCCCAGATACTCCACCTGACCTACTCTTGCACGGATATGATTATCATCTACTGATTCCATTATACCGATTGCCATTGCTTCCATGTCCCTTCCAGCAAGCCCGCCATATGTATGCAAGCCCTCATAGATAACTACCATGTTACTTGCTTCTTCATAAAGTGATTTATCATTAAGCGCAAGAAAGCCTCCGATATTTACGAGTGCATCTTTTTTTGCACTCATGGTTGCACCATCAGTAAGTGAACAGATCTCTTTCACAATAGCACGCACCGGAATGTTCTTGTATCCCTTTTCCCTTGTCTGAATAAAATATGCATTCTCAGCAACGCGGGTCATGTCATGAATGATCGGGATCTTATATTTATTGGTAAGCTTGCGGAGATCACGGAGATTTTGCATTGATATCGGCTGGCCTCCGGCCATATTCACTGATGTTGCCATAGATACATAAGGAATTCTATCGGCACCATATTTCTTTATAACCTTTTCAAGTTTTTTCAGGTCAATATTTCCTTTAAATGGATGAAGACTTTGAGAATCATGAGCCTCATCGATAATAATATCTTCAAAGGTCCCGCCTGCCAATTCCTGATGCAATCGTGTTGTTGTGAAATACATATTTCCGGGAATCACATCGCCGGGTTTGATCATGATCTTTGAGACAATATTCTCAGCACCGCGTCCCTGATGTGTAGGTACTACATATTTATATCCGTAATATTTCTGAATGACTTCCTCCAGATGATAAAAGTTTTCACTCCCGGCATAGGCTTCATCACCCAGCATCATTCCCGACCATTGTCTGTCACTCATTGCAGATGTTCCGCTGTCTGTTAACAGGTCGATGTAAACATTTTTTGATCTCAAAAGAAAAGTATTATAACCTGCTTCTTCAAGTGCCTTTTCTCTTTCTGCTCTGGTGGTCATTTTTAAAAGTTCCACCATTTTGATCTTGTAGGGTTCCGCCCAAGACCTTTTTTCTTTCATATCTATTATTATTTATTAATGCTCAAGTAATGTTTGTTTAACAACGTTACAACTATAGTAGAATAAATGGCATTGCATTTAAATTAGATCTGAACTATTTCCGGATCTACATCTTGTTCAAACCATTTCTATTTCGAATGTTTTACAAATAAATAAAAACCTTCCAATCACCAACATGATCATAAGTAGGTAAAATAATGAGTAAAATCATTGTTGAAGTGTTTCAGTTTTAGATGAGAAGTTCCTGGCGGGTTGCTTTTGTGTTTCTAATCATGTTTTTCTAAAAATCCCGGGGAAAAACCTGTAAAACTTATGCATGAATTTGTTGCTAACAATACAAATTACATTCCGGATATAAATTTTCAGCGAGGATACCTATGACTAACGTGAGAACCGAACTACCCCTGTAAAGAAATGGATGGTTTTAAAATCTTATAATAAATCAAAAAGGGAATTAATAATTCAGAAAATTCCACATCTTCCTTTCAGAAAGATAAACTGAGTCTTTTTCTTTCTTAAACGCTTCTCTTTCAAAAATGATATTCCGGTATGCTTCCTGATGGGAATCGAAACGGAAACGGTTGACCAGGTAATTTAACAAGTATAAAACATAAAAAGGAACGATCAGTAATTCCAATTGCTGACGAATATGAATCCGCTCATGATTGATAAGCACCAACTGCCGTTCTGAATTAACCTCAGAATTAATTATAATGAAAGGAAACAAGGCAATTCCGCCAAGTTTCATTTTTCTTCTTAATAGTATAAACATTTTGTTAATCCCAGCCTTCAAGGATAACTGCTATTTTTTCTGTTGTCAATGGCTTTTCAAGGTAGCCTGTTACATTTCTGTTTTCAATTGCCCGTTGCTTATCGCTCGGATCAACTGAAGATGACAACATAAAAATAATTACGATATAACTGTTCAATATATTCAACCGATCAAAGTTATAAAGATAATTCAAACTGACGATACCGAAACGTCAAAATAATTATTCCTTTCAATTATAATTTCGAATCCGCTTTCATCAAAGCATTTTTTTATTAAATAAATTATTCTGGCTGAATAAAACTAAAAGGAAAATTAAGAAACGCATCTTCATTTATTAAGATCAAAAAATTAAAAAATCGTCATGGGAAAACCCTCGAGCAAATAAAATCTACATCATTATTTTAGTTAAAACCGTGTTCCGCAGTATTTACAGAAATTCGCATCCGAATCATGGCCTTGCTTAAAACAGTTTTTGCATGTCCTTCCACTTTCTGCCCGGCTGGCATTGATAAATCTTGCTGTGATAATGCCGGTAGGTACAGCAATAATCGCATAGCCAAGGATCATGATAACTGATGCAACTGTTTTTCCCAATGCAGTTATAGGAGAGATATCACCATAGCCAACGGTAGTAAGGGTTACAATTGCCCAATAAATACTGGTCGGAATACTTGTAAATTTTTCATTGGTTCCATTTTCAATAACATACATCATTGAACCGAAGATCACCGTCAGCAATAAAACGAAGAATAAAAATATAAATATTTTTCTTCTGCTCTCCCACAGTGAAAGAAGCATTCCATTACTTTCTTCAAGAAACCTCACCATCTTGAATACCCTGAAGATCCTCAATAATCGCAGGATCCGGATGACAGATAAGAATCGCAACTGTGGAAAAAGTATTTCAAGTAAAAATGGAATGAAAGAGACCAGATCAATTATTCCATAAATGCTTGTTATGTATGCCAGCGGCTTCGGGACAGAAAGACATCTTAATATATATTCTGCTGCAAACAATACGGAAATTATGACATTGAGTACAAAGAATAATTCTGCATACTGTATCATATACCTTTCAACACTTTCAAGCATGACCAGGAAGGTGCTTAATAGTATCAGTATCATTAAAAATATATCAAAGATCTTTCCCGCCCTGGTCTCAGACTCAAAGATAACTTTGTAAATTTTGTTCTTTATTTTTAAAGGTATCAGCATAAAAAAGTGCATGGCTCCGTAGAGCCATGCAAGGTAATTTTAATCTATAATAAATTTACCGTTTATAGAAGTTCCTTTTTGTGAACTTAAGCGGAAGAAATATAATCCGCCTGAAAGTCTATTCCTGTCAATCTCGACTTCATTTGAAGTAATTCCGGAGATCTGCCGGATACACTTGCCTGTCATATCGAAGATCTGCAGTTCAAACGTTTCATTTTTTTCATTATAAAAAGACAGGAGTGCTTTTTCAGAAACCGGATTTGGATAAATAAAATAACTTGCCGGCAAAACTGCATTGACCGGTATTCCGGTTGCCACATAATTCAGTTTGGCAATAAATAAATCATATGAACCTAAGAATGCATCAGAATTAACTAATGAAATGGTCCCAAAAAATGCAGTTGGACTACTGAATCTTCCTCCGATGTAAACATTCTGTGCATCATCGGTACTGATTCCTGAACAAGATTCGTTGGTATTGCCTGTCGATTGCACGCCCCATAGTGGTGTTCCCGAAGCATCGTACTTAACAACGAATACATCCTGATTAATAGCATTCATTGTGATCGGACCAAAATGTGCACTTTGTTTTATAAATCCTGTGAGATAACTGTTTCCCAGGTCATCTGTATGAACAGCGAGGGCTTCATCAAAATTGGATCCGCCGGCACTCTCAGCCCATACAACATTTCCAAGGCTATCATATTTCAAAAGAAAAATATCATTTACTCCGGCATTAACCAGTGTATCGCCGTCGAAGTAGATGATCGGACTGTTGAAGTAACCTGCTACATAACTATTTCCTAAAGCGTCGTTACTGATATCCATACCATGGCCTGAACATGGAAAATTGCCTGAAGACTTTGCCCACATCAGTGTTCCTGCTGAATTATATTTTACAGTAAATACAGAAGCTCCTCCACTGTTTGAGGCTGATATAGTTGTTGTACCAAAAGTTATTGAATTTCTATAAACACCGGTTATATATACATTTCCCCTATTATCGGCATTTACACCGTTACTGATATCGGTCGTGGCACCACCACCACCTGTTGCCCATTGTACATTTCCTGCATCATCATACTTAACGAGGAAAACATCTGTCCCAAGAATTGGTGAAACCGCATTAATGGAAAAATTTCCGAATGTAATTGTGCTGTCTTCAAAAGTTCCTGTAGCATATACTCCGCCATCTTTATCTACACAAATACTCCGGCCTAATTGCGCCGCGCCACAAATTGCCTTCTGTGCCCACAACGGTGTACCGGATGAATCATATTTTGCAATGAAAAAATTGCTTATCCCATTTGCAGAAAGTGTATTGGGTCCGAAATTGATCGTCCCTCTAAATGTTCCGGTCACATAAATATTTCCGGACCTGTCTGCAGCAATTCCGTATCCTTCTGAACCATGATTACCTCCGGGAATTTTTGCCCAGACGATATTTCCGGAAGCATCATACTTCGCCAGATAAATTACATTTCCATAAGTTCCACTATTTACAAGTTGCGTTGGTCCAAAATCAATTGTGTCCTGAAACTGGCCAGTGATATAACTATTGCCGTGCATGTCGGTGCTTATACTTTCACAATAATCGTGTGATGTATATCTCCCGGCTGATTTCGCCCATTGGAAAGTCGGAGTTTGTGATACAACAGCATTGCATGCGCAGATTAAAATAAAAAGTAATTTTGATTTCATTGATCTGTGATTTTTAGGGTTAGGATTGATTGTTTTAATTGAAATCAGGAAGGGAAATACCCCTTCAGAATTCCTGAAACAATTTACAAATAATTCTAACATCTGCAATTCAGTTTGAAAAAAGTAGAAAATAATTGAAATTTTGAGGACTTAAATTTGAAAAACATTACAATAATAAATATCAGGGGAGCACGAATTACTGGGCTATGAACCTTACGTCATTGGCTTTATTTTAAAGCCAAATGTATAAAGTGAAGACCATAAAGTAATAAAACAAAAATATTTCAGTAAAAATTTGTCTGTATATCTTTAAAAATATCAGATCATGTCTTTAGTTGTTCTTAAAAACTCATTCATCATTTCATTGTAACCTTGTTTTGTAAAGGGCTTCTGAAGAATAGCAGATGCTCCTAATGCAATGCATGTATTGACCAGGTGTTGATCAATGTAAGTGCTGTAAATAACCACACTTATCTTCTTATACCGGATTTGGATAGAAAAAATTATACTTTCTATTTTTTAATGCACTTGGAAATGTACCAATGATCAAAGCTTTACTTTCCAAAGGGGTATGCCAATTCCATGGATGTTCTTCAAATGCGGATTCGCTATCAGGCAAAAAATGTTGCATATATCAAAAGTATAGAGAAATCGGTTCTTAAGAATGTTCCATGTTCCTTTTTTATGTCTTTTAGGTATATATTTCAAAATCTTGCCACGAATTAACTTTCATTGGCACACTATTATAATATTATATCATCGATATGATCAATACAGGTCAGAACCTTAAAAAATACTAAGAAATGGAAAATCAAAATCCGACGAATAAGTCAACAACAACTCCACAAGGTGGAAACCAACAAGGATCACAATCATCTGAGCAAACTCAGCGTAAGCAAACTCAACGTGATGAAACTAACAGAAACAAAGAAGCGAATCCTTCTGAAAGAAACTTCACGGCTGAGACAGATAGTGAATCAACTGATGAAACCTCAGACAATAAAAAACCAAAAATGTCACCTGATATTACTGGCGAAAGCACCAACAAATCAGGAACCGATAAAAGTGCAGGTAATTCATCACTCTAATCCTATAGTAATTTTAAAAAACAGGAAGTCAATTCAATAATGACTTCCTGTTATTATTCATTTGCTTTATGAAAAAATTGACTTTAAAATCTACTTTATTACTGCTCTATATTACAGTAGCATTCTCCGGGTGTTCTGTGGTTGGAGGAATCTTTAAGGCTGGTATGGGGTTTGGGATCCTGATAGTCGTTCTGGTTGTAGCGCTTATAATTTGGCTTATTAGCAGAACTGGCAAAAAAGGTTAGTCGCTTTTTCTGCTATTAAAACTTAGCTGTTGATGCTTTATGCGTTTTAATGCGAGGGTGGACTAAAGAAATGATTAACTTGCCCGACTATTGATCATTTCTTAATTGCTGTTTACCCGGTCAATTCAATTTAAATTCTGTGAAAAACAATACATCCGGCAAATATGTACTTTCAAAAAAGCTTGATGCATACTTCTTCGGTGTAAATAAAGCCTATCGATTTACTCAGGATTTTTTCCGTCAGGTATTTCGGCGTCCTTTTCATTTTTCGGAGGTGATCAATCAATGCTTTGAAATCGGATTGCGTGCATTACCCCTCATTTCCCTGACCGGCTTTATTATAGGAATTGTTTTTACAAAACAATCCCGCCCTTCCCTCGAAGATTTTGGTGCTACTTCATGGTTGCCCTCTCTGATTGGAATTGCAATCGTAAAAGCATTAGGTCCTTTAGTTACTGCCCTGATCTGTGCCGGAAAAGTCGGATCAGGGATCGGAGCCGAACTCGGTTCCATGAAAGTAACGGAACAGATCGATGCAATGGAAGTGTCTGCTATAAATCCTTTCAAATACCTGGTCGTAACAAGGGTACTTGCAACTCTTATTACAATTCCGATCCTTTCCTTCTATTGTAGTGTGGTGGCCCTGCTTGGTGCATATGTAAATGTTCATGCTGAAGAGATGACAAGCTTCCTTACTTTTTTTAAAAATGCTTTCTCAACAATTCGCTTTCTTGATCTTTTCACCGCAGTTACAAAATCAATTGTCTTTGGATTTACTATTGGCATCATCGGTTGCTACAAGGGATTCTTTGCAACACAAGGTACAAGCGGTGTCGGAAAAGCAGCAAACGAAGCCGTTGTAATGTCTATGTTCATCATTTTCATAGAAGAAATTGTAATAGTTCAAATCGCTAACTGGATCAGATTTTTTTAAAAATGGAGACTCAACATAAAATAAATTACAATGAAAAAGTCATTTCCATAAAGGATCTTTATAAATCTTTTGGCGATCTACATGTATTGAAAGGTATTTCTCTTGAGTTGCATAAAGGCGAAAATATTGTTGTACTTGGAAAATCCGGAACAGGAAAATCTGTTCTGATAAAAATAATTTCCGGCCTTCTCAAACCTGATAAAGGTGAGGTCATCGTACTTGGAAAAAATGTTGATAAACTATCCTTAAAGGAATTGAATGAACTTCGGTTACACATCGGATTTTCTTTTCAGAACAGTGCATTGTATGACAGTATGAATGTGAAAAGAAATCTGGAATTTCCTTTGACCATGAATTTCCCGAAACTAACAAAAAAGGAAGTTGATAAGGCAGTCGACGAAGTACTGGATGCTGTTGGATTAAAGAGCAAACTGAAAGAAATGCCGGCGAGTCTTTCCGGCGGACAAAGAAAACGGATTGGAATTGCAAGGACACTGATCCTGAAACCACAGATCATGTTGTATGATGAACCAACTGCTGGACTTGATCCCATTACAAGTACAGAGATAAATAAACTGATCAATGAAGTGCAGGAACAATACAATACCAGTTCAATAATAATAACACATGATCTAACATGTGCAAAGGCAACCGGTGACAAGGTTGTAATGCTGCTCGATGGGAAATTCTCAAAAACAGGAACTTTTAAAGAGGTCTTTGAAAGTAATGAAGAGGTAATAAAAGAATTTTACAATTATAATTTTATTCAATAAATCATGAATGAATCTTCTGAAAAAAGAAAAGTAGCTGTTGGGATCTTTGTTCTGATCGGAATAATTTTTCTGATCCTTGGAATTCTTGCGATCGGCAACATCAATGAAACTTTTAAAAAGAAAATCGCTATTGTTGCTTTGTTTGATGACGTGAGTGGCTTACAGTCCGGAAATAATATCTGGTTCTCCGGTGTAAAGATCGGTATGGTCGACAATCTTGAATTTTACTCCCAAAGCAAGGTTAAGGTGACAATGAAAGTTGAAGAGAAGGCAGTCCCTTATATCCGGAAAGATGCATTCGTAAAAGTAAGTACAGATGGATTGATCGGAAACAAGATCCTTATTATTTATGGTGGGAGTATGCAAAGACCTCAGGTCACAGAAAATGATACACTTGCTGTTGAAAAAAGTCTTTCGTCAGAAGATGTTATTAATACACTTCAACAGAACAACAAGAATTTTCTATCGATAACAAACGACATCAAACTGATCAGTAATAAAATGGCTGCAGGTGATGGGACAGTCGGGAAATTATTAAACGATAACGCACTTTACGATCATCTGAATCAAGCTGCCATTTCTTTACAGGCAACTTCCGGTCGGGCACAACAGCTGGTAAATTCACTTGCGATATTCAGTGAAAAATTAAATACGCCCGGAAGCCTGATCAACCAGCTAACAACCGATACAGCCGTCTTTAATTCAATCCGCAACTCTGCTCAGAATCTGCAAAACATGAGCGATTCCGCAAGTGCCTTCGTCAACAACCTTAATGCTGCATTAAGTAATTCAAAAACTCCTGCTGGAGTTTTACTCAACGACGAAGAATCAGGAATGCGTCTGAAAGAAACGTTAAAAAACCTCGAGTCCGGATCTAAGAAACTGGATGAAGATCTTGAAGCGCTTCAGCATAATATTTTGTTCAGGGGCTACTTTAAAGGAAAGAAAAAATAAGGGCTTAAAAAAGATCCAAACTCAATGGATCACAACAACCTTAGCATTAAACGACTCTGAAACATTATTTCCAACGAAATAAATTCCCGGTAAAAAATCTTTTATATCAACTCGTGTTGTTTCATAGGAATCATTATGTATTTCAACACTCCTGATCATCTTTCCGGAAATATCTGTTATACTTAAAACAGAATTATTTTTCAACCCTTTGAAAACGATATGATCGTTGGCGGGATTCGGATAGAAATTTTTTGATGAAATAACTTCATCGACTCCAATATTCATATACACATATACACTGGAACGCGAATAACAACCATTCGAATCATAAATGAATACCGAGTAATTTCCATTTAGTGTAGGCATGATCGTCGGTCCGGTCTCGCCAACCATGGGTTGCTGATTAAAGAACCATTGATAAGATTGTGCAGGACTGCATGTCAGGATCCCACCCGATTCTGTTATCACCGGTTGATCCATGAATGTACTCACTATCTGATTACTTCTTACGGTAGAGGGTAATGCACAGAGATAAGAACTTTCCAGTACACACTCAATTACATCACCATATTGCAATCCGCTGATCAGAGCCGAATCACCATTAGATATGAAAATGTTATTTAAATACCAGGAATAAACAGGAGCAGAACCTTCAACTGTTCCATGCGCAACAAATCGAGCAATGTTCCCTTTACAGAAATCACTTTCTGTGCTGATCATAATTGCAGGATAGCCGGTCTCACAAATTGTATTGAACACTTCATTCGTCCTTATCGGAGGATCCGCATCAAAATATATCAATGCCGAATTAACAACTAGTGTTCCGGTTGCTAAGCCGGGTCTTGTTTTAATTTTAAATTCAATATAACCATCACTGTCTTTTTCATTCCTTGATGTATCAGGCAGATTTATCTGAAGGAAATCCCAGTGAAGTGTATTGAAACTCTCCACCCAGAAAGTAAAACTATGACTTGAAGAAATAATTGTGACTGAAGACGCTTCAAAAAGTGTCGGGTCGAGAATGTCTATGATATGAATATCAAATGCTGTATCTGTACCGACATTCTGAAAATTTATTCTATAGGTAAGACTGTCATTATTCGAAATGAAATGTTCAGTATTCCATCCAATAGGATCTACCTGAAGAGTGTTTTGAACTGAAACTGAACTATTGGAATGGTTATCGATCACAACCAGATCATCAAGATCAGACTGACCGTTTGAAGTTGCAGTCAGTAGAAATAACAAAGCAATACAAGCAGAGAGCGCTTTCATGTTTTCGTGGTGAGGCTGATAAAGATAAAATTACATTTCAATTACGCCAAAATTTTAATTCAAAAATTATGTAGAACGGGGCTTTTGGTTGGCAAGAGCTAAAAAGAGTGTCAATAATCTGAAATAGGCTTGATTTTTTCAAAAAAAAACAAATTTTTCCTGCTCCTACTTACCAGCGATTCCTCTGAATTCTTCGAAATTCGACGGAAATTGCCTTATTAAAAGCCCACTTCATTACCGCTTCAAAGCCTTATTTTTCCCATTCAGCACCATTAATTCGCTTGACCCACAAAACTATTTTACCATTACTCTGTTTATTGCAATACATACAGGCACACAAATTACTGCATTATTTTCCGGTTTTATTGGAGGCATCATGGGAAACTGTGATGCCTTTTTTTATAAAATGTTGAGGGGTTGATTGTGTTGCGAAGTATTGGAGTGAAGCCTGCATAACATTGCAAACTTCACCCCAACATAAACATCATTTTCATTTCACAGAAACATTTCCGGAGGCTTTAGAAATGATCTCTGCCATTTCAACCATCTTAATGAATTCAGCACGGTATCCATCTGCATCATTTCCTTTTGATTCTCTCGCTAAAGACAATACATTCGAAAAGTTTGCTTTGCCTTTGAATTTAGAATTCCGCAAGATCAAACCGAACTCTGCAACTGAAGAAGCAAAACGAAAATCATCACTTTTCTTTTGCTCAGTATTAAAATCAGTTTCTGCTACCAGGGGATGTACGATCAATTTACTCACACTGTCCTTTGGATCTTTGTAACGAAACTTTATGGTCATCATTTCATTGGATGCAATAACATCATTCAATTCAGTCCTCTGATATTTCAGTGTGTCAATATTATCAATCGACTCCTTGCTTTTTGCAGGAATGATCTCATACAATGCAGTAACTGTTTTACCCGAACCTAACTCACCTGCATCTTTTTTATCGTCATTGAAATCCTCATCAGCCAGCATCCTGTTCTCATAACCTACAAGCCGGTATGCTTTTACATGGACCGGATTAAATTCGATCTGGAGTTTTACGTCTTTTGCAATTGTATTCAATGTAGCGCCCATTTCTTTTACGAAAACTTTTTGAGCTTCAAGAATATTATCGACATATGCAAAATTTCCATTTCCCTTGTCTGCCAGTCCTTCCATTTTTGAATCCTTGTAATTGCCGGTTCCAAAACCCAGAACAGTAAGAAATATTCCCAACTCCCTTTTCTTTTCAATGAGCGAGACAAGATCTGCATCACTTGACACTCCGACATTAAAATCGCCGTCGGTAGCAAGTATGACTCGGTTGTTGCCTTCTTTCATGAAGTTTTCTTTTGCAATATCATATGCAAGTTGAATTCCCTCACCGCCGGCAGTTGATCCTCCGGCTTGAAGAACATCTATCTTCTCCATGATCTTCTCTTTTTCTTTTCCTGAAGTTGCCTCAAGAACCAATCCCGAACTTCCGGCATAAACTACTATAGACACTTTGTCTTCCGGGCGAAGTTGCTGCACCAATAATCTGAAAGAACGTTTGATCAATGGAAGTTTATTTTCATCCATCATAGAACCCGATACATCGATCAAAAAAACCAGGTTGTTTGATGGAAGCTTATCTGCTTCAATAGATCTCCCTTTCAGACCGATCTTTACCAGTTTATGTTCCGGATTCCATGAACAAATACCAATCTCCGTTGAAATACTTATTGGATCCTCACCACTTGGTTGAGGATATTCGTAGTTAAAGTAGTTTATCATCTCCTCTATGCGGACTGCATCTTTAGGTGGTAACATTCCCGCTGTCAGTATTCTTCTTATGTTACTATATGATGCCGCATCTACATCTATTGAAAATGTTGATAGCGGGTAACGCTTAACATTATTGAATTGATTCTCTTTGATCAGTGAATACTCTTCATTGTCTGAAACTTTTTTTCCCGACATTCCGGTAGCTGAGCCTCTTACTTTAATACCATCAACATAGTTTGATGTGGCATCACTTCTGCTACTCCGGGATCTGTATTCTTTCATTTGATATACTCCGGCTGCCTGTGAACTTATTGAATTGACATCTCGGGTTGCAGCTTGCATGATTTGCTCTCTCTGGATGAGCGGCACTTTATACTCCGTGACAACTATCTGGCTTAGTTCTGCTCCCTTGGTTAAAACAATGTCAACAACGGATACAGAATCAACGGCAATCAGAATGTTGGTCAACATTTGAGGGTGGAAGCCTACGCATGTGGCTTTTAAATTATACAAACCACCTTCATTGGGTTTTAAAGAAAAATTACCATCAATATCAGTAGTTGTTCCAAACAAATTTGCTGTATCGCGATAAACAACGATGGTTGCAAATGGAATTCCTTCATCCGGATTCGATGTATGAACCCGCCCTTTAATTTCGTAAGTCTGCGCTGTTGTAACTGTGCAGACGATCATTACATAAATGATCATTTGGACTAAAGTTTTCATAAGATTAAATTTTTTGAGAGTGATTTTGATAAAGAGTCGCCCCCGCGACTTTTTACATACTTAAGTAAGTTCTATTCATAGGCCTTTAATTAAAATTGAAAAACTGATAAAATTGAAAATGAAATTTAATTGAATAAATTTTCAGGTATGTCATACAAAAGCGAGGAATATGTTT
>JBMQEM010000031.1:0-9284 GCA_049363815.1 Bacteroidota bacterium | reverse complement strand
TGAACTTTGAACTTTGAACTTTGAACTTTGAACTTTGAACTTTGAACTTTGAACCTTGAACTTTGAACCTTGAACTTTGAACTAACTACCCGCCCGCCTTCTTCACCTTATACCCCGCCGTCTGCAACAACATAACAATACGATCCCTATGATCCCCTTGAATCAGGATCTCTCCATCTTTCACAGTTCCGCCGACGCCACATTTGGATTTTAATTCCTTACCAAGTTTTTCGAGATCAGTTTCTTTGCCGATGAAACCGGTTATCAGTGTAACGGTTTTTCCGCCACGACTTTTTTTGTCGAGAAAAATGCGGAGATCCTGCTGATTAGGTTTTAATGTTTCAGAACCTGCAGGACTGTTTACATTATATTTAAAATCAGGATTGGTGGAGTAAACAACTCCTTCAATGTGTTTGGTTTTTTTTGACATAACAGATCAACTGAAAATTTTCGGGAGAAAAATAATGCTGCCGATAAGTGCAGAAACAGATGATACAACCAGGACCGCTGCGGCAGCAAGATCTTTTGCATTACCAGCCCTTTCATTTCTCTCAGGCATGGCAAGGTCTACATTTATTTCGATTGACGTATTGATCAGTTCCGCTGCAATGACGGAGCTGATACAGAATAATAAAACACATAATTCCAGAAGGGAAACGTGTAATATGAACGCAGTTATCAGAACAATAACAGCGGCAAAAAAATGAAACCGCATGTTGAACTGACTCCGGAAGGAGTAGGCTATTCCTTTAAAAGCAAATGAGAAACTCCTTGCAAATTTTTTGATCACTGAATTTTATTTTTGTGTCACAATATTTAATGAAAGGGGTCTTATCCGGATCTCAATGTCACCTTCAAGTTCAATCGGCTCGCCATCGATATGACCTTTTACAATTGTTTCATTCCTTACAGTAATTTCCCGTGCACTCATACGATCAAAGAACCGCGATTTGTGAATTGAATTATTCATCATTCTATAGATGAGGTGTGGTGCAACATATGCCGGAAATTTTTGCAGCATTGAAATATCAATGATACCATCTTTCACATCGGCAAATGGTGCTATGACAGCATTATTTCCGAACTGTGAAGAATTAGCAAAGGTAAGGAGGAAGCAGTTGAGATGATACTCTTTCTTGTCTGCAAAAATCTTAAAATAAACCGGTTTGTATTTGGAAAATTCCGCCAATACCAATTTTACATAGGTAGAATATCCTCTTGTCCCGGCGCCGGCAAACAAATGGGCAATATGTGCATCAAATCCGATACCGAAAGTACCTATGCACGGTCTGTTATTTATTGTTAATGTATCAACTGACTCTATGGTTCCAGTATTTAATAATGCAACAGCTTTCCTGAAGTCTATCGGAATTTTCATATGACGAGCCATTCCATTTCCTGAACCAGTAGGAATAATTCCTAATGCTGTATTTGTGCCTATTAATCCGGTACCGGTTTCATTCACCGAACCATCACCTCCGACAGCAACTACAACGTCGTAATTATTCCTTGCTGCTTCTCTTGCAAGCTCTGTAGCATGATGAGGTGCAGTAGTTTTGATGATCTCACATTGAAATATAGTTTTGTCAATGGTTGTATTGATCCATTCTTCATAACTATGCTTGTCTTTAGCACCTGACTTCGGATTAATAATGAACCTTATTCTTTTCATACTGAAATTTATCTGGCCTGCATTCTGTTATTGATCAAAGCTGAATTGTAATTCTGAATGAATGCATTTAGTTTACGATGCATCATTGCCGAATCAGGAGCGATCTGGCCGGGTACAGTATCGTCCTTAAATTGATAATACTCTTCCTTCTCCTGATAATCTGTTATGAAGGTATAATTACTCTCTATCAATTGATAATTTTCATTCATATAAGTGATGGCAAACCCTGATTTGGAAGTATCAAAAACGTTTTGTCCGAATGCAAAGTAAGGTTCATCGTAGTGAAGATAACTCATAATAGAAGGAAGAATGTCGATATGCTGACCGGTCTTTGAACTTTTGCCCTGTAAATTGTCTCCGGGCATAAAAAATACCAGGGGAATCGAATAGATACCTTGTCTGTTCTGATACAATGGATTGTCTGATGTTGCTGTATGGTCAGCTGTAATGACAAATAAGGTATTCTTATACCAATTTTGTTTCTCAGCAAAAGCAAAGAATTGTTTCAGTGAATGATCGGCGTACCGGATGCTTTTATGAATTGGCATGGTCCCGTCGCCAAATACGCCTTTATATTTTTCGGGAATTGAATAGGGGTGATGTGATGAAAGCGTAAATATGGTTGCAAAGAAAGGTTTCGATATGTTTGTTAATTCAGTTGCTGAACGTAGCAAAAATGGCTCATCAAAGATCCCCCACGTTTTATCAAAATCCCTGTCATTGTTATACTCCGTACGACCAAAGTAAGTATTGTAACCACAGGCTCTTGCAAAATTGTCAAAACTCATTGTTCCGTTTGTTCCGCCGTGAAAAAAGATCGTTTCATAATTTTTTTTCTTTAACAAAGATGCAATCGTTGTCATTGAATTACCCGAATAGGCAGAAGTGATGACAGGTTCTGAAAGTAACGGTGGAATTCCTGCAATGATAGCGGGAATACCTTCAATGGACCGTTTACCATTCGCGTACGCTTGCGAACAATCATATGAAACGCCGATCAATGAGTCCAGAAAAGGGGTATAGCCTTTACCATTGTTATAATATCCGATGTATTCTTTACTGAAACTTTCTAAGATCAGAAGTACCACGTTCAATGGACGGAAAGAAGTGTCGGATGGCAGATGAATAGTAGGAGCGAGTTGATCTGCTGAATCCTGTGACATGAACACCTTTGCTTCCAATTCATTTTTACCATAGGTCTTTACAAAAGTAAAAGGGGTATTGAGGATCAAAGGAACACTGTTTGGCGGACCAAATTTGGAAGCACTTATTATGGTAAGTGGTTTGAATTGTGTTCCACCTCTGAAACCAACGATGAATAACCCTGTGAATAACAGAAGAAAAAGTATCCGTCCGAACCATGTTTTACTGAATTTGTTATTGAAGAAGTGATTCAATTTTACAAATGGCTTTGTAGGATAAAAGCGGTTGAGCAAATACCACAATCCAATTAAGATCAGTAACACATACCAGAAATCGCCGACCATTTTGGGAACGGTGTTTATGAAATCATTGCCGTATGAAATAACTTTGAAGACATCAGCCGTTGCTCTTTTGCCTGTGAATTGAAATAGTCCGAAGTCAATGGCATTTAGAAATAACATTATGCCATTAACAATCACGAAAAGGCTCTTTGTTAAAACAGCAGTAATTTTTTTGTGAAAGAAATTGTCCGGCAGAAAATGAAGGAGAATAACTGGTGTATTCGTGATAATAATTGCAGTGAGATCAAAGCGGAGTCCAAAGAAAAAACTCAGCAGGATTTCACTCGTTGAAGCGGAATTGAAGTAGGAGAAATTGAAAAAATAAAAAAGCAGTCTGCAAAGCGAATAGAATATGAGAATGAATCCCAATCTTTTTATCAAAAGTGCATAACCTGAACTTTGCTCAACCATATCGGCGAAAGTAGTACGTTATTGACAATAAAAAAAGCCATCCCGGAAGGAATGGCTTTTCTTAATTTGAAATGTAATTATTGTTTAGTCCAGTTCGTTGTAATCGCAACAGTCTGTCCAGCACAAATGTTATTATCATTGTAAATCAAAACAAAACTAGCAGGAGTTCCTGTATAGCTTATACTTGTGAACGTATGATCAGCAACATCACAAGGATTAGAACCTGCACCAATATTAGTAGCAGTTTGAGCAGGGATTTCCAGACTTCCGTTACCTAATTTTGTAGCATAGATACTCGTGTTATTGTCATAATCTGAAAACAGTCCGAAGTGAACACGGTTGTTAATTTGCTCATCAACTGTAATTACATCAGTAAAATTATAAGGAGTAGGAAGGGTTACATCAGATACATTGTAAGTACCAGCGAAATCTTCAGCATCATTTTTTACTCTAACTGTACGAACAGCTGTTCCAACATTTCCTGCTGCATCAGTTGCTGTGTAAGTAATTGTATATGTACCAATTTGATTAACATTTGGATTAGTCGAACTTGCATCTGAAGTTGCAGTTACAACACCATCTTCTTCGTCATTTGCAGTTGCACCCGGATCTGAGTAAGCTGCGCTGTTCAAAGAAATTGTAACACTTGCGTCTCCATTAAGAGTTACTACCGGAGCTGTAGTATCGTCTTTTGAGCAACCAGTAGTTAAAACTACCGCTGATCCGACTGTAAGTGCAAAAAATAGAATAATTGCGTTCTTTTTCATTTTTTATGGTTTTTTGAGTTATTTTTTCGAGATTGATGCAAAAGTACTTTTTTAATTTAAAACTGTTGCAGTATTCAAATAAAAATTACTTTTGCCAACACAATTGAAAAAATCATTCCAATGAAAAAAATACTCTCGTTATTAGTAATTGCAGGATTTACTGCATTAGTTGCATGTGGTCCAAGCGCGGAAGAAAAAGCTGCTGCTGAAAAAATGCGTCAGGACTCAATCCAGGCTGTTATGGACAAAATGGCTGCAGATTCAATTGCGGCTGTTCAGGCTGAAAATGAAAGAATGATGCAGGATTCTCTGGCTGCAATGACTGCTAAAGCTGATTCTATGGCTGCTGCTGCTAAGGCAAAACCGGCTAAAAAGCCAGTAAAACCTAAAACTGCTGAAGAAAAGAAAGAAGAAAAAGTGAAAGAAGTGACCGGTGGTCGCGGACGTAAGTAATTAAACTTAAGTTATTCACAATTTATTTGTTAAGATATTTTTGAATAATATTTTTTGTTATTCAAAAATATGTTACTTTTGCGCCCATTAAATAAACAAACCTAAAAAAATACAATGAAAAAAGTTCTCTCTATTATGTTAGCTGCTGGTTTCGTAGCTATCGTTGCTTGCGGTCCTAGCGCAGAAGAAAAAGCTGCTGCTGAAAAAGCAGTACAAGATTCAATCGCTGCTGCTGAACAAGCTGCTGCTCAGACGCAATCTGCTATGATGGATTCTGCTGCTGCTGCAATGCCAACTGACTCTTCAGCTATGATGGCTGATTCTACAAAGAATTAATTCTTTTTTGTCAGAAAAAATTAAAGAGGCTTTTCCACAGAAGTAGCCTCTTTTTTTATGCCTTTTATTTTTTCAGTTGTGAAGATTATTCCCCCTTTTAAGACTTTTTACCCACTACGTCACACTTTTCACATCCTGCCTGCTTCTTACCCTTCATCTGTAAATAGACTCTCCGGCTCATATAAAAAAGAGATGCGGCAAATACTGCAATCACTACCCACAACTGAATGTCCATAACAAGAATTCTTTTTACAAAGATAGAAAGCAATTTTGGATAATTTTGCCATCACAAATTTGACATTATGAATTTCAACAGAAAAGGCCTTTCC
This sequence comes from Bacteroidota bacterium, assembly GCA_049363815.1. GTDB lineage: Bacteria > Bacteroidota > Bacteroidia > AKYH767-A > 2013-40CM-41-45 > JADKIH01. The sequence continues at coordinate 3,832 of JBMQEM010000031.1, read as the reverse complement.
GACGAAACGCTTAAAAATATATACAGAGAACTACTTAAGCCTAGACTTATTGAAGAGAAAATGCTCGTTTTATTACGCCAGGGCAAGATCGCAAAGTGGTTCTCAGGAATCGGACAAGAAGCTATTTCTGTTGGATGTGGACTTGCTTTGAATCCTGATGAGTACATTCTACCTATGCATCGTAATCTAGGAGTCTTCACAACGCGTCAGATCCCCCTCAATCGATTATTCTCTCAATGGCAGGGAAAGCTCGGCGGATTTACCAAAGGCCGCGACAGGTCCTTCCATTTCGGTACACAGGAATTTAAGATCATTGGTATGATCTCGCATCTTGGCCCGCAACTCGGAGTAGCCGATGGTATCGCTCTAGCTAATCTGATCCGCAAGGAGAAGAAGGTGACTGCAGTATTTTCCGGTGATGGTGGAAGCAGTGAAGGTGATTTTCATGAAAGTCTGAATGTCGCTGCTGTATGGAACTTGCCTGTGATCTTCGTAATTGAAAATAACGGCTACGGACTTTCAACTCCTTCCAACGAACAATTCAAGATGAAGCAATTCATCGATAAAGGAATCGGGTACGGAATGGAAGCAGTGCAGATCGATGGAAACAATATCCTGGAAACATATTCTACTTTTCTAAAACTTGCAGAATCGATCCGTGAGAATCCTAGACCGGTTTTACTTGAATGTCTGACGTTCAGAATGCGTGGACATGAAGAAGCTTCCGGAACAAAATATGTTCCCCAAGAACTGTTTGATATGTGGGGAAAGAAAGACCCTGTCAACAATTACGAGAATTTTTTGCTTAAAGAAAAAGTAATTGATGAAGCGTTTATCGCTCTGACCCGTAGAGATATAAAGTCTGAGATCGAGAAAAACCTTGAGATCACTTTTGCTGAATCTAATCCTGAAGCGCATACAGAAATTGAAGTTCAGGATCTGTTTGATCAACGACCGGTTCCTACTTTTGAAGCCGGTGAAAAAGTAAAAGAGATCCGGTATCTCGATGCAATTACGGAAGGAATGAAACAGGCTATGCAGCGTCATGATAACCTTGTGATCATGGGACAAGACATTGCAGATTATGGTGGAGTGTTCAAAGCAACTCAGGGATTTCTGGAAGAATTCGGAAGAGCTCGTGTTAGAAATACGCCTTTGTGTGAATCAGCAATTGTCGGCGCCGCACAAGGACTTGCTATTAATGGAATGAAAGCAATTGTTGAAATGCAGTTTGCAGATTTCGTTACGTGTGGTTTCAACCAGATCGTAAATAATTTAGCCAAGACTCATTATCGTTGGGGACAAAATGTTGATGTCGTTGTACGAATGCCGACTGGTGCTGCAGTAAATGCAGGTCCCTTTCACAGTCAGTCGAACGAAGCCTGGTTTGTTCACACTCCCGGATTAAAAGTAGTTTATCCCGCTTTCCCTGATGATGCCAAAGGTTTGATCGCAGCATCCATCGAAGATCCGAATCCTGTCATGTTCTTCGAGCACAAAGCACTCTACAGAAGCATTACCGGAATGGTACCTGAAAATTATTATACGACAGAGATCGGCAAAGCCAAACTCATTCAGGAAGGAAATGATATTTCAATTATCACCTACGGCTTAGGGGTACATTGGGCAATGGAAGTCTTGAAAGAAGAAAATATTTCCGCCGACCTGATCGACCTGCGTACACTTTTACCATGGGACAAAGAAGCAGTAGAAAATTCAGTCCGTAAAACCGGAAAAGCAATTGTCCTTCACGAAGACACCCTCACAGGTGGAATCGGAGGTGAGATCGCCGCTCACATAGCAGAACATTGCTTCGAACATCTCGATGCACCAATCATTCGTTCTGCAAGTCTGGACACACCGGTGCCGATGAATCTTGAACTGGAGTGGAATTTTTTACCGAAGAAGAGGTTTAAGGAGCAGCTTCATAAGCTTCTAGCTTTTTGATGAAGAATGAAAAGTGAAAAGTGAAAAGGCACTCGGGTGGTAGCGAGTTATTGCAACGAAATTTTATTCTTGAATAAAATTAGTAGTTAGACTATGAAAATAATTTTAACTGTACTTACTTGCTTATTGTCAAGTTCAGCATTTTGTCAAGATCCAATTGTAGATACTTCACAAATTAAAAACATTTCACTTACCGATATTGTAATCTCCGTCAACAAAACCGAAGAATCTAAAAAGCAGACCGCTCAACAAATTAAAGTTCTGGATCAAAAGGAAATTGAAAATTACCAGTCACAGACCACAGCTGATCTTATTTCAAACAGTGGAAGTGCAACTGTTCAGAAAAGCCAATTGGGAGGTGGTAGTGTAACATTAAGAGGTTTTGAAGCAAACAGAAATGTATTGGTAATCGATGGTGTAAGAATGAATAATCTGATCTATCGCGCCGGGCATTTGCAAAATATTCTTACGACTGATAATAACTCGCTTGAACGAATAGAGGTACTGTATGGTCCTTCATCAACAATGTATGGAAGCGATGCATTGGGTGGTGTAATCCATCTGTTTACTAAAAAGCCGGTTCTTGCAATAGGTGAACAAAAGAATGTGATTAAGGTCAATGCTTTTAGCAGATATGGAAGTGCTGCAAATGAATTTGCTAATCATCTGGATTTTAATTTCGGATTGAAAAAATTTGCTTCTTTTACTTCAGTTACTTATTCCGATTTCGGTGATCTGAGAGGTGGTGCGAATAAGAATCCATTTTATTCAGGAAATTATGGAGAACGGGAATATTATGTTGAGAGAATTGCCGGGCAAGATTCAATGATCAGAAACAGTGATAAGTATCTGCAAGTTCAAAGCGGCTATTCTCAATATGACCTTTTGCAGAAATTTTTATTTCAGGCAAATGCGAAAACAACGCATTCACTGAACATTCAATTTTCGAATTCTTCAGATGTTCCAAGATATGACCGATTGACTGAATTTGCAGGAAGTGAATTGCGATTTGCTGAATGGTACTATGGTCCGCAAACGAGATTGCTGACTGCTTATGATCTCAACTATAAGAATACAGAAGGAAAAATCCAGAATGTACACCTTGGATTGAATTTTCAGGATGTAATAGAAAGTCGCCATTCAAGAAGATTCAGAAATAATAATTTGTCACATCGGAATGAAAATGTGAATGTGTATGGATTGAATCTCGATATGCAGAGAATTGTTAAGAATCATAATATTCGTTTTGGTCTGGATGGTCAGTTCAATACTCTAAAGTCGACTGCTAACAATGAAAACATATCAACTGGTGAATCAGAACCACTTGATACACGGTATCCCGATGGTGATAACACTATGTTGAATGCTGCCGCATACATTTCGCATACCTGGAATATCAACGATCACTTAATTCTTGTAGACGGCTTAAGAGTTGGATTTTCAACATTACATGCTGAGTTTTCGGATTCTTCATTCTTTCATCTACCTTACAATGTTGCCGATCAGAATAATCTGGTTTACTCCGGTAGTCTGGGGTTGATCAACAATACTTCGAATGACTGGAAATTCTCAATACTCGTTTCGTCAGGTTACAGAGTTCCAAATATGGATGATTTGAGTAAAGTATTTGAATCTGCATCAGGTACTTTGATTGTTCCAAACTCAGATCTTAAACCTGAAAAAACGATCAATGGGGAACTTGGAATTTCTAAAGTGTTTAACAAAAAAACAAGGTTGGAAAATTCTATTTTTTATACTCGATTTTTTGATGCCATCGTAACTGATAAGTTCACATTCAATGGAGAGGATTCTGTACTAAATGATGGCACTATGAGTCAGGTCTATGCGAATCAAAATAAGCAGAATGCTTTTATAACTGGTTTTT
>JBMQEM010000030.1:0-2320 GCA_049363815.1 Bacteroidota bacterium | reverse complement strand
TATTGCTCAACGAATATGTAAAACCTGCTGTTGAAAATGATGGCGGAGCGATTGATTATGTAGGATATCAAGATGGCGTGGTAACCGTTGAAATGAAAGGCTCCTGTGCCGGATGCCCATCCTCTACAGCCACTTTAAAAGGTGGCATCGAGCAACTTTTGAAATCTCATATTCAGGAAGTGAAGGAAGTGGTTGCCTTAACGGTGTAATGTGTTTTGAAAAGCTAAACTATTACATCATATAAAACCGCTTTGTCTAATTTTTGTTCAACAAAACTTATTCCGAATTCTTCCAGTTCCTCCAAAATAGGTTCATAAATTTCTTTGATGATTGGAAGATGAACACCCTTCAATTGTATTTTCCCGTTGAGAATCATTTTTGCACAGATAGCAATTGGTAACCCTACTGTTTTGCTCATGGCAGTATGCGTCTGATCTTCACCAATAGTTACCATGTGTGAATTGATTTCATGGTATTTATTGTCTTTGTGATATACTATTTTATGCCACATCACAATCATGTCTTTGTCCTGAGGTTCAAGCTTCCATTTTTCTTCCAGAATTTTTTGAAGGAAAAAGGCAGGTGTGACATCTTCTTTGAAATTCATTTTCGATTTCTCAAAAATTCCAAGCCAAACCAGCTTGTCCCAAATAATATCATCCTGATCAATTTTAAGATAATGTCTGAGCTTCAGTTCAACAGAATCATGCGGATTATAAGGAAGAAACGCATTGATAAAATCTCTTTTTGTCATGTCCTTACTGCCTTCAAGCACATAAGAATCATCTGTTGCACCAATCTGAACAAAACAATCCCATGCTTTTGAAAATCCTTTTCTTCTGAGTGTTCCTCTATAGATAGTAGGGATTTTCTCAAGGCCGTAAACATCTCTATACTTCAACGAATCACGATTTGCATAACCTTCAAATTCCCCGTATCCATCAATCTTAATGATTTCTGTACGTCTGAATAATTTGTTGTACGGAATGTATTTATACTGTCCTTCCTGAATGAATTTTGCCGCGCCACCTTGTCCGGCAATTACCACATTGCGGGGATTCCACGTGAATTTGTAATTCCATGGATTGTTATCACTTTGTGGAGCAACCAGACCCCCTGTGAACGATTCAAAAATGTGCATCCGGCCACCGTCTTCTTCTACTTCATCCAGAATTTTTTTCGCACTCATGTGATCAATTCCAGGATCAACACCCATTTCATTCATGATTAAAATTCCCGCATCTTTGGCTTGCTGATCCAGTTCCTTCATGGCATCAGAAATATAAGACGGAGTGATAAGATTAGTCTTTAGACGGATGCAATCCTTCGCTACTTCAATGTGATGCGCTGCGGGCAACATAGAAATTACCAGATCAGCCCATTCAATTAATGGTTCTCTTTCTTTCGGATCAAGTCCATTTAGTTGAAAGCCTTCGCTTTGCTCGCATCCTGCAATTTTAGATTTAGCCAGATCTCCATTTTGATCACCAACTTTAATATACCAGCCTTCTTTTTTTGCATTCTGACAGAAATAACGGAGCATGGAAGAAGCGGAAAGTCCAGCACCAATAACGAGAATATTTTTCATCTCAACCCGATTTACGTTACAAACTTAACATAAATCGATCTACACGTCGTGCACAGACAAATAAATTCATCAACACGCGAAAGGTTAAACCCACTTATTTAAAGAAAAAAGCAAAAAAATTTTCAGTCCGTAGATTGTTTACGATCTGCCGCCCGAATGTTGTGTCATAAAGAAATCGAATATGGAAAAGCTGATACAACTAAACAACCAACTTATTATCCGCAAGGTGACCTATGAAACCCATCAGGCAGTGGTAAAGGCAGAATGTGAACTTGTTCGCAATAACCGCCGTGTAAGAACATCGTTTCTTATTTCACACACTGATCTGAATCGGATTCTTGCAAAACTAATTGCAAAAGGATACAACCTTGATTCTTCTTTTTACCAAACGATACAATTTGAAGACGGAACTCAGATAGTAGATTGTCAATTTGACCAGTTAGATGGCGGGCCTGTGGTATTGGAAGATTTTAATTTTAATGACTTAGTAACTGAAATACGCGCATAATTATGAAAACATTTAAACTTAACTTTTTTGACGTTTCTGAAAATTTTAATCTGAAATCGGTTGCGTCCGTTCAGGAGCTCAGCAATCACGACCTTATTTATATTTATCATCATCTTCAAACCGGATCAGAAGTTTTATTGGTTGCAGAAGGCACAAATGTTTCTGGCGATATTCGATATCAGGTACGTTTCAAGTCGTTTTTATTGGGGTATGTTAGTTTGGGA
>JBMQEM010000029.1:0-2342 GCA_049363815.1 Bacteroidota bacterium | reverse complement strand
CCAGTATCTGTCACGCCCTGATGTGCGACAGCCCATTTTGACTCAGTACTGCGATGGAAAGCGTGTTTCATGCCCTAACTGGATGAGCCAGTGGGGATCGGCATCGCTTGGCGAGCAGGGCTATTCACCTATCGAAATTCTTCGCTATTATTATGGTGATGATCTTTATATTAATACTGCACAGCAGATCGCAGGTATCCCGGCATCATGGCCGCGCTATGATTTGACAGTAGGAAGCTCTGGTCCAAAGGTACAGCAGCTTCAGGAGCAATTACTTGAAATATCGAAGGTCTACACTACTATTCCTCCCCTCACGCCAACTGGCTACTATGATGAGGCAACTGCGGAGGCAGTTCGCGCCTTTCAGAATATTTTCGGACTGCCACAGACAGGCGTGGTAGACTTTGCCACCTGGTACAAGATTAGTTATATCTATGTAGGGATTACGAGAATGGGAGAATTAAATTAATCTGCCAAAAGAGGTCTGACCAAATGGTCAGACCCCTTTTTAACAAAAGTGATTTTTATTTTGTTTTACAAAAGTCGGGCGGGAAAGCCCACGGTTTTAACCGTGGGATGAAAGCCAAGAAACTTTTTGCAATTATCGGACAATGATGTCGAATTTTGTCGAAATGTTGTACAGGCAACTGCTCGTTTTGTGCTTGTGTCCTTGTGTGTTGTATGATATACTGTTTATATCAGTAAAGAACATATATTCATATTCGCAGTTAAAGGAGGGCACATATGCATACGGTACAGCTTCTGTTAAAAACATCTAAATACGAACGCCATGAAATCGATCGTCGTTTTCATGCATTGGCACATTTGCATAATGTATGTGTAAAGCATGCCCGTAAATGCATGATACGCCTTCAGCACGATAAGCGATATGCAGAACTCAGACAGTTATACAATGAGCTGGTGAAAAAAGAAAAAATGTCGAAAGAGGAGAAATCGCAAAAGAAAAAATTGGCAAAGCAATTAGCAGCTTGCCGTACCGAACAGGGACTGTCAAAAGCCTCTTTGGAACACTATCTAAAAGTCTGTGGAAAGCAATTTTCAAAACTTCTTTCTTCTCAGCAGGTACAGGCAGAAGCAGATCGTGTATGGTGCGGTGTCGAGAGATGTCTGTTTGGAAATGGAAAAGAGCTTCATTTTAAGAAATTGATGGACTTTGATACGATTGGTGGAAAGTCAAATAAAAATGGTGCTCGTTTTGATCTGGATGCAATGTATGTCAATTGGCTTGGACTTTCTCTAAAATGTTATCTTCCAAAATCAGAAAACAGTCTTAGTTATGTATGGGAATCACTGAAAGGAAAAATCAGTTATTGTAATATAAAACGGCTTATGTTTTCTAGTGGATGGCGATACTATGCAGAGATTGTTGTAAGTGGGGCTGCACCGACAAGAGTTTCAATTGGAACATCTACAATGGGAATTGATCCGGGTGTTTCAACAATAGCCGGTGTTTCAGAAGATGCCTGTGTATTGGAAGAACTGGCTCCGAATGCAATCCAGTATGAGAAAAAAATTCAAAAGATTTCTCAGAGGATGGATCGCTCCAGAAGAATCAGTAACCCAAATAAGTATAACGAAGATGGAACTATCAATCGTTCTAATCGTGATCCATGGAAATACTCCAAAAACTATGTAAAAATGTGCCGACTGTTAAAATCATTGTATCGAAAAAAGCATGCTTATATCGTTGACAGTCACAGAGAACTGTGTAATAAGCTGATAACAATTGCCAAGTATTTCCCCGTGGAAAAGATGCACTTTCAAGCACTTCAAAAGAAGGCAAAGGAGACCAGACGGCAGGAAAAGAAAACCGAGGTTAAGCAGAAAGACGGTACGGTAAAAGTGATCCAGAAATATAAGCGTAAGAAGCGTTTTGGAAGATCCATCAACCGTCGTGCACCTGCAAGATTTCTGCTAGAATTGAAAAGAAAAGCGGAGGCAGTTGGAGGTGTCTATGCAGAAGTAGATACAAAGGAATTTAAGGCAAGCCAATACAACCATGTAACGGATACTTATGAAAAGATTCCGTTGTCACAAAGAGAAAAGGAGATTGGAAATAGAAAGGTACAGAGAGATTTATATTCGGCATTTTTAATTCGAAATGCAGATTTGGATTTTAAACATCCCGACAGAGAAAAATGTGAGTATGAATTTGAATATTTTGCAAACTTGCAGGATCAGTTGATTTTAAAAATGAAGGAAAGTGGATTGTCGATGAGACAATGTTTTGGATTTTAAGAACATACATAAGGCTTCGGCATAGGTCTTTTGCTGAGAAAGTAGTACACGACGTATGAAATCCCATCAGCATAAATCCTGAA
>JBMQEM010000028.1:0-33629 GCA_049363815.1 Bacteroidota bacterium | reverse complement strand
ACACCTTCTAATATCGTTGGTGATCCAACGAATGGTGTATGTGGACAGGTATATCAATACTCGATCTCATCACTTGCTAATGCAACACTTGGTTATGTTTGGACAATTCCGCCGGGAGTTACAGTGATCGGACCAGCAACCAGCAATAGTATCACACTTCAATTCCCTTCTAACTTTGTGTCAGGGGTGCTAAGTGTAGCAGGTAACAATAGTTGTGGTTTAGGATACGCTCGTTCAATTAACGTATATGGAAATCCGGGTACACCGGGAACTATCACAGGAAATGCAAGTATTTGTCCTGGAAGCGTAGAAATGTATTCATGGGCTCCGGTTCCTGGTACTTCTTACTATCAGATCCAGGCTCCGGTTGGTTCAACGATCTTGAGTGGAAATATAACAACTAACACATTTGTTCTGATTCAATGGGGCCCAACAGGTGGCAACATCGGAGTAAAAGCGATCAATGGTTGTGGTGTTTCAGGAACAAGAACATTGAATGCTTCAATTGCATGTCGTACAGCAGCAGAAGAAATTTTAACTGACAAACTAATTGTTGAAGCTTACCCTAATCCAAATCATGGTAAGTTCTCTGTAAGTGTTGACAGTAAAATTGATGCAACATATACGCTTCGCATACTTGATCAGACTGGCAGAATACTGAAATCATCTGTTATGAATGCAACTGAAGGCATAAATATCCAGGAGTTTGATCTGGATGGCATTGCAGCAGGAATCTATATCCTCAGATTGGAAACAGAAAGCAGAGAAGTGATCAACAGATCGATCATCGTACAATAAGTTTAATACATCTTACGGGGTGACTACCGGGACTTTGTCCCGGTAGTTTTTTTTTGAACCTACCTGTACTCGGTCCCGGTAGTTTTTTTTTGAACCACTCTGTACACTTTCCCGCTAGTTTTTCCCTCCCAACCCTTTATTCCGTGATTTTACACCCCATATTTCATTTTTTATCCGAAACCTTTTCCAGTTAAGCTAGTAGATATTCATGTAAAGGTATGTCTTAACTATGCCTAAAAATGATGAAATTTGCAAGAATCCCCTTTCTGATAATTGCCATTGCTCTTGGTATGACCTCTTGTACCCCCTACAAGAAAATTGTAATGTTTCGGCCTACTGAAGCTGATACAACTGCCAGATTCAGCAATGACTCTTACCGGCCGATCATTAGTCCAAATGATATCCTTGATATTTACGTAACAAGCACAAGTCCTGAAGCAAGTAAATATTTCAATTATTCAGAAAGTCCTGAAAGTTCAACAGGCCTGATGAATGGAAACCTTGTTGATGAAAGAGGAGAGATCCAGATCCCATTTATAGGATCCGTAAAAGTAGCAGGCTTAAGTACTGCAAATGCCCGGGATACAGTTGCAGCGAAACTTGCAAAATACTTAGTGAGTCCATCCGTTAAACTCAGTATCCGAAACTTTAAAGTGACGATCCTCGGAGAAGTCTCGCGTCCCGGAATATTTACAGTCCAGAATGAAAAATTGACCTTGCCTGAAGCATTGGCTCTATCAGGTGACTTTACAATATACAGTAAACGAGATAAAGTAACTATCATCCGTGACAGTGCCGGTTACAAAACGTATAATTATGTCGATCTGAATTCACGTGATGTTTTCTCATCCCCTTATTATACACTTCATTCAAATGATATCGTTTATGTAGAACCTTATAAAAAAAAGAGATTCCAGGGTGAAAATTATTACAGGGTGTTTCCTATAGTATTAAGTACACTAACATTCATCTTGTCTATCTTATCATTTAGTAACAAAAATTAGTACAATTCAATGGCAACGGAAGAAAATTACGCCAATTCGGATTTGAATGCTGAATCTGAAAAGGTCAACATCAAACAAGTCTTTTATGACTATGTGATCCGTTACTGGTATCTCTATATTCTGACATTAATGCTTTCATTAATGATCGGATATTATTATGCTTGGTATTCTACTCCTGTTTATAGCGCACGAGCAACTGTCCTTCTGAAACTTGCAAATCCGGGGGCACAGAAAGGTGACATCATTTCTGCTATGAACGAATTCGATGACGACAGGAATCTTCAGAATGAAATCGAGGTGATCAAGTCGCGGACAATGGTGGCAAGAACAGTGAAAGCGCTCAACTTTGATATCTCCTATTATTATGTAGGCAATGTAAAGACCAGAGAAGTTTATCTTGAATGCCCTTTTAAAGTGATCAACGATTCCATTAAGCTGAAAGCATTAAATGACCCGATAGAAATTCATATAATCAACGATAGTAAGTTCAGGCTTACTTTTACAAATTCAAAGACTGAAGAGACTTTTAGCAAGATCTATTCTTTCGATGAGCAGATACATAATGAACTGGGAAGTTTCCGCCTTGTAAAAAGGGGATTTTTTAATGCCCGGGCTTATAACAATCCACGATACGATAAGCGAAATTATCTTGTCAGGGTACACAACATGGAATCTGTAGTGGAGCGATATCAGTCGTTGCTTACAGTATCTGTTTTGACAAAAGCATCTTCGATTTTGAATATCTATATTGAAGATAAAGTTCCGACGAAGGCAGTAGATTTCATAGATAAATTGATTGAGATCTGGATGCAGTCCAGCATCGATCAGAAAAATGAACTTGCAACAAATTCTTTGAAATTTATAGATGAGCAGATTCTGTTGATCTCCCAGGATCTGAATAGTGTAGAAAAAGAATTTGAAGATTTCCGTGCACAAAAAGGGATCACTGACCTTAATATTGAAGCTCAAGGCTTCGTGAACAGCGCACGAGAATATGATATTCGGTTGTCAGAAATTGATCTTAAATTAAGTTTCCTTCAGTATCTTCAGTCTTATGTAGAAGACGATAAGAACATCAGTGGAATGTCGCCTGCATCAATTGGTATTGATGATGCCTTGCTCTTGAAATTGATCAGCCAGTTGAATGATCTGGAAAGTCAGCGTGAGATCATGCGTGCCGGAGCCACAGAAGAGAATCCCCGGATCCAGGAATTTAACCTTGCAATTCAGAATACGAAAAATGACCTGATCGAGAATATTAAAAGTATTGTTGCCGGCTTAACAGCATCAAAGGCAGAAGCCCGTTCCCAGTTGAACAGAGTGGAAGGTCATATTGCAACATTACCCGGTACCGATCGCGTCATTGTAAATATTAAACGCCAGATGGAAGTGAAAGCAAACCTTTACACTTACCTGATGCAAAAGCGTGCAGAAACTGCAATCATTCTTGCCGGTACAACATCTGATAACCGTCCGATCGACCGTGCAGCAGCTTCTTTTAATCCGATACGTCCTGTTAAATCAGAGATCTACCTGATCGCTGTCTTTATGGGATTGATCCTGCCGGCAGCATTTGTTTACTTTAAAAATATGCTGAACGATAAGATCATGGATCGCTCAGATATAGAAAAGCAAACTAAATTACCTGTCATTGGAATGGTTGGAATGAGCGAATCTTCCAATGAATTTGTGATCCAGGAAAATTCGAAATCGTTTATTGCAGAAGCCTTTCGTTCAATTCGTACAAATCTCCAGTTCTTTATCCGCCATCAGAATAAAGCAAAAACATTCCTGGTGACAAGTTCGATCTCAGGTGAAGGTAAAAGTTTTTGCTCACTCAACCTTGCTGCGATCTTTGCTCTCAGCGGAAAGAAAACAATTCTTGTTGGATTCGATTTACGTAAACCAAAATCGATGAGTCATCTTGGACTTAAAGGTGAATTGGGTGTTACAAATTATCTTATCGGTTCAAGTACAGAAAAACAGATCATTCAGACTTCAGGAATTTCCAATCTCGATATCATACTTACCGGACCAAAACCGCCGAACCCTTCGGAGTTGTTGCTTACTGAACGCATTGATGAGTTGTTTGTTTACCTGAAAGATAATTACGAATTCATCATTCTCGATTCTCCTCCTTTAGGACTGATCTCTGATCCGCTTATTTTGGCGAAGTATTCAGATTCGGTAATTTATATCGTCCGTCAGAATTTTACCCGCCGTTTACATCTCGATGCGCTCAACAAGCTTCATACCGAAGGACGGATCAAGAATGTTGGTGTCATTCTAAATGCTGTTGCAAAAAAATCTGTCGCTTATGGTTACGGTTATGGCTACGGTTATGGCTATGGTTATGGGTACGGCTATGGTTCAAAAGCGAATGCAGGATATTATGAAGATGTGATCGAAGATGATAAACCAAAATCAGGTGGAATTTTCAGCCGTAAGAAGAAGAAAAAGAAAGAATAGTTTAACAGGCCGCTGAGGCTTCAATTTCGAAATATCTTCTTTGTGAAAAAGATCGCTATTCTTCAATCAAATTATATTCCCTGGAAAGGTTATTTCGATATTATAAAACAAGTCGATGAATTTATTTTCTACGATGATGTCCAGTATACTAAAAATGACTGGCGGAACCGGAATAAAATAAAGACTTCGAACGGTCCATTATGGTTAACTATTCCTGTCAGACAGGAAAACCTTTCCCAGAAGATCAACGAAACAAAAATTACTCAAAGCAATTGGGCAGAAAAACACTGGCGTTCCATTTCTTTGAATTATTCCAAAGCCCTTTTTTTTAATCAATACAAAGATAAAATTGAAAAATTTTATTCAGAGATACGAACTCCGTACCTGAGTGAAATTAATCGTGCTGCTATCGAACTTATCAATTCAATTCTGGGTATAAGTACTGTTCTGACATCTTCATCTGACTATCAACTGATAGAAGGAAAGAATGAACGGTTGATCGACCTTATACTTCAGGCTGGTGGCACTCATTATCTGAGTGGTCCGTCTGCAAGAGATTATATCAAGGAAGATCAGTTCAGAAGTGCAGGTATTGAGATCGAATGGATGAATTATTCCGGTTATCCCGAATATTCACAATTGCATCCGCCTTTCGATCATGCTGTGAGTATTTTAGATCTTATACTTTGTACCGGACCCGATGCCGGTAAATATATGAAATGAAAAAAGTAAGTATCGTAACCACCATGTATCACTCGGCAAAGTATCTGCCGGAGTTTTATGCCCGTGTCCGTAAAGCGGCAGAGCAGGCTGGTGTACTTTATGATTTTATTTTTGTGAACGATGGATCACCCGATAATTCACTTGCAGTTGCATTGCAGCTTCGTGATGAATTCCCTCATGTGACTGTGATTGAACTCTCAAGAAATTTCGGGCATCACAAAGCGATCATGGCAGGATTAAGAGAGGCAAAGGGTGAACTTGTTTTCTTAATTGATTGCGATCTAGAAGAGCAACCGGAGTTACTGACTGAGTTTTATTCTAAAATGGAAGAGACCAAAGGTGATGTAATATTCGGAGTTCAGAATGCAAGGAAAGGTAAATGGCGGGAACGTGTTTTCGGGCAGGTTTTTTATAAGGTATTTAATCACTTTGCTGAACGACCGATCCCGGAAAATATCATCATGGCAAGACTGATGACAAAGGCATATGTCGAAGAATTGATCAAATATGATGAGAAAGAGTTTTTTCTGGGAGCAACATTCATGGAAGTTGGATTTAAACAAGTTCCTGTTTTCGTTGATAAGAAGGACAAAGGTTCTTCGACCTATAGTCTGAGTAAAAAAGTTGCATTGATGGTCAATGCAATTACCAGTACCAGCAATAAACCGCTGATCTATGTGTTTTACTTCGGGGCACTGATCAGTTTTGTTTCCTTTACATTTATCATCGTATTACTTTTTCGCCATTTTTTCATCGAAAAATTACTGACAGGATGGCCATCTTTGATCGTGTCTATCTGGTTTTTAAGCGGACTGATCATTCTTTGTATCGGTTTACTGGGCATTTATCTCTCTAAAATCTATATGGAAACGAAACACCGACCTACGGTAGTCGTAAGAAAGAGATACGATGCCCGCTAATGGACAATAAGTTTCTCGACGAATCAATAAAATATTACCGCGATAAGATCAAACAATTTGGCAGCAGTGCTGAAGGAATGGATTGGAAGAATACTGACACGCAATATTTGAGATTCGAAGTCATATCCCGATATATTGATTTTTCAACACGACCTTCCGTGCTTGATGTTGGATGTGGCAATGGCGAGTTTAATAATTTTATTCGTGAGAATTCAAAAGCAATAATTTATTCCGGAATTGATGCTGTTCCTGAAATGGTAGCATTAACTAACGAACGCTTTGGAGAAAATACGGCTTTACTTCACGACCTTCTTTCCTGGAATACTGACCTAAAATTCGATTATGTGATCGCTTCCGGTACATTTAATGCAAAACTAAGTGCTACTGATGAAGAGTGGCGTGAGTATTTTTATGGGAATGTCAGAAAGATGTATTCAATGGCAAAAAAAGCTGTCATCTTTAACTGCATGACTTCTTTTGTAGATTATACTTACGACAGATTGTATTATCCGACCGTTCAGGAGTTATCTGATTTTTCAGTAAAGAATTTATCACGGAAATTTATCATCGATCATTCATATCCTTTATATGAAATGACAATGGTCATTCAAAAATAAATGAAGAATCTGATAATTGTAGGAACAGGAGATTATGCACTGGTTGCTTTTCACTTCTTGAAACAGACAGGGGTCTACAATATCATTTCCTTTTCTGAAGAAATGAATTTCATTCGTTTTGGTGTTGTAGAAGGATTGCCGAATATTCCATTTGAAGAACTGGAATTCAAGGCGCCGCCGGATGATGTAATGCTTTTGATCGCCATTGGCCCGAATAAAGTGAATTCTGTCAGGGAAAGGTTATATCTGAGTGCAAAAGAAAAAGGTTATTCATTCATCAAATACATTAGTCCGCAGGCAAGTGTATGGGACGAAAATGCAATCGGGGAAAATTCGTTTATCTTTCCTAATTGCGTTGTGGAGCCATTCGCTAAAGTTGGAAACAATTCCATATTGTGGTCAGGAGCAATAGTCGCTCATCATTCCGAAGTAAAGGACAATTGTTTTCTCGCTCCCGGAGCCTGTGTCTCGGGGCGGTCAGTTATTGGTTCAAACTCCTTCATCGGTATCAATGCCACGATCAGGGATAATATTATTATTGGTGAAAAGTGTATTGTTGGTGGTGGAGCTTTGATCAAAAAGAACATAGCTGATGGTGGAGTTTATTCGCAGACCGGAACTTCCCGGTATAATGATGATAGTTTCAATACAAAAGTCTGATCGTTGACATGCCGGGCAGGATCTCAAAATTAATTACACGTCTGTACGATAAACAGATCGATGCGACCGGACTTGCACTATTTCGCATTTTATATTTTGCGAATTTATTTTTCGAAGTACTTCAGATTTTCCGTTACAGACATCTGATCTTTGATAAAGTACCTTTTGTAGACGGAAATGAGATCGCAGTAGGGATCGGTCTGGTAATCTGGCTTATCGTAACAGTGTTTCTGGCAGCAGGTCTCTTCACAAGGTTTTCCGGAATACTGAATTATATTCTGACCGTAATATTTTTCGGAATGGCAGGTGATTTTGCATATCACATGTATTATCTGTACACAGGAGTAAATTTATTGATACTGTTTTTACCTGTAAGCCGGGTGCTTTCGTTTGATCGGTTACTCACGAAATTAAAATATTCATCTTCACGTTTCCGCTATGAACCACCAGTAAAGGTGAGTGCTTTAGCCTATTTGATTCCAGCAATGATCGGAATCGGATTTGTTTATTACGATTCCATCCTTTACAAACTTGTTTCGCACTACTGGCTTAATGGTTTGGGAATGTGGCTGCCTTCATCTCTTCCGATGATCGCTCAGGTTGATATGACAGCAATCCTGAATTTAAAATTTCTTATGAAGTTTGTCGGATACCTCACGCTCGTCTTCGAATTTGCATTCCTGTTCTTGTTCTGGCACAGAAAATGGCGTTTGCCTTTGTTCATAATTGGTATCGGACTTCACCTGGGAATATTACTGGAATTTCCTATTCCGTATTTCGCAATAGGAGTGGTTTCGCTTTATCTTCTGATGATACCTGTTTCATTCTGGAAAAAATTCAATTTCAACAAGAGCGAAAAGAAGACATTGCAATTTTATTTTGATGCTGAATGTCCGCTCTGTATCAGGACTGTTATTGTTCTGAAGCATTTTGATCTGTTCAGAAGGTTAGAATTCATTTCAGTCCAATCGTCCTATGGAAATGTGGAAGCGCTGAAAGGCTACTCCGAAGACCAATTGCTGAATGATATTCACAGTGTAACCCGCACCGGGGCGGTTTCAAAAGGTTATGAAACTTACAGGAAAGCATTTACCTCAATGATTTGGACACTTCCTCTTGCATGGTTGATGTATCTGCCCGGAGTTTCACACCTTGGGCGTCTGGTCTATTCCTATATCGCAGAGAACAGGACAAATGAAAGATGTACCGATGAAACATGCGGCTATGAACCTCCTGTAATTCCAAAGAGTGACAGTGAGTTCAAGCTTTTGCATAATCTCACAATGCGTGACTTGAAATTATTTTCATTGAAGATCCTGATATTACTTGCTGTTTTTATTCAGGTAGCAGTTTCGCTGAACGCTTCACTTGCAAAAAAAATAAGACATTCCGGAGTTTTAAAAAATACTTTTTTTGATGGCACCTTGACAGATCTTTCTTCAGGTGTTAAATCTTTTGCACGTCCTTTTCTGGGAATTACAAATCATCCCGTATTTATGGACTTTCATTTCAAACATTATAATCATATCGTAGCCATAGTTTATAAGGGCAAAAATTCGATTGAGTTTTTACCGGTCATAAATGAAAAAGGGCAACCTGGAAAATATTTAAAAGGCGGAATTTTCGTCAATTGGACATTTAAAGTGAATAATGCCGACCTGAATCAGGTAAAACTATCTGAAGGTATTTTGCGTTACACAGCATTCTGGGCAGGGTCAAAAGGTCTTTCATTAAAGGATCTCCAGTTCTATGTCGTTGTAAAGAAAATTGACGATTATAACAACTGGGAACCGGATTTTCTGAAAGAACAGCTTAATGCACCTTGGAAAATTGCCGGAACAGTGTTCTGGTCAGATGGTGAATTCAGAACAAATTTGTCCGACATAGAAAAAATGTAATTTATGATTCCATTCAACAAACCGTTTCTGACAGGTAAAGAAACAACATACATCAGGGAAGCAGTGGAGTCAGGAAAAATTTCCGGTGACGGTATTTTTACAAAACGCTGTCACGAATTTTTTGAGTCTAAATATGGTTTCAAAAAAGTACTTCTTACTTCATCATGTACTGACGCCCTTGAAATGGCTGCATTGCTGTTGAGGACAGAACCGGGAGATGAGATCATTGCTCCAAGTTATACTTTTGTTTCAACAGTAAATGCATTCGTGTTACGCGGTGCAAAGATCGTATTTGCCGACAGTTCACCTGAAAGTCCCAATATCGATGTCACTAAAATTGAATCACTGATCACCCCAAAGACTAAAGCGATCCTCCCTGTACATTACGCAGGAATAGCCTGCGACATGGATGTGATCATGGAGATTGCCAATCGTCACAATGTATATGTTGTTGAAGATGCAGCACAGAGTATAGATGCATATTATAAAGGTCGTCCTTTAGGAAGCATCGGACAACTTTCTGCTTTTTCATTTCACGAAACAAAGAATATTATTTCTGGAGAAGGTGGAATGCTTGTGATGAATGATTCGTCATTTATTCCGAGAGCAGAGATCATTCGTGAAAAAGGGACCAACCGGTCTGCATTTTTCAGGGGTGAGATTGATAAATATGGTTGGGTAGATATCGGATCTTCCTTCCTTCCTTCTGAAATTATTGCGGCATTTCTTTTTGCCCAGCTTGAAAATATGAATAAGATCCAGGCGAAACGTAAGTTCAGCTGGGAAACTTATCATGATTCTCTGAAACCACTGGCAGCGAAAGGATATTTCAAGACACCGCATATTCCGGCATACGCAACAAATAATGCGCACATTTATTATATCGTTTGCAATACACCTGAAGAACGGCAACGATTGATCTCTGTGCTGCGCCAGGAAAATATTTATTCTGTTTTTCACTATTTATCACTGCATAAAAGTGAGTTTTATAAAGACAAATATTCCGGACCGGAGTTGCCGAATTCCGATCACTTTTCCGATTGCCTGATCCGGTTGCCAATGTATTATGATCTTTCCGAGAAAGATATTATGCATGTAGTGAAAGTGATTAAAAAGTTTTATAACGGTAATTCCTGATTCGATGGACTCAGTAGTTAAGAAAACGATCATCGCAGTCTTGCTACTGTTTTGTGTTTACGGTTTTTTCTTTCCGCAATTGCCGGTCGTTAATGCTGATGAATTGTGGGAGACCTCCAGAGGGTATTACATGAAAACAATGCACAAGCCGGGCGAACCTTTGCTGCCGGAATCTGTTGCTCCTTTTTA
The DNA here is from genome assembly GCA_049363815.1 of Bacteroidota bacterium. GTDB lineage: Bacteria > Bacteroidota > Bacteroidia > AKYH767-A > 2013-40CM-41-45 > JADKIH01. The sequence continues at coordinate 23,214 of JBMQEM010000028.1, read as the reverse complement.
TTCGTCAATCGGAAATATGGGCTGGAAAAGCTGGTGTATTCTCTCTGTAAAAACCGGAACGTTTGCAGCTATGATGTATCTGCTTCCTTTCGATGAGCTGACTGCCATGCGATACGGTATGTTTTTCTGGAGCTTGCTGGCATTGTTGTTTACATTTCTTGTTGCAAGACAATTCGCATTGAATAAATGGTATGCACTTCTAGCTGTCGCTATTCTGATAGCACTTCCTGATTTCTTCTCGCAGATTCACAGAGAACGATCTGAGATCATGATATGTGCTTGTCTGATGATGGGAGTTTATTTTTTTAACAAGTTGATGCAATCGGAGGAAAGCCTTCGGAAAAATATCTCTTTGTTTTTGTTCGGTATAATTTCCTGGATGCCTTCATTACTGATTCATCCATCTGCCATTGTCATTCCTGCTGTTACAGGAGTAGTTTACCTGTTCTGTGAAAGGAAGTCGCTCATAAAAATTCAGTCTTTTGTTTTAGGCGCCGGCTTTATGATCGGAGCAGTCTTCTTTCTTTATATCATGAATGAAATGAAGGAATTTGCAATTGCTGCCGGAGGTGGAAATTATTTTCTGTATCAAGGCCCTCCTGTATTGGTGAAAGGCTGGAAGTATGTCATTTCAATTCCATATGCTTTCTACAATAAATTCTTTGTTGCTAATCCTGTTTCAAGGCCGCTATCATTTCTTGTATTTGTAAGCGCGTTTGTAATTATTCTGATGCAGATCAAAAGTAAGTTCAGAGCAATTGAAGTTCATCGGGATTTTGTCCTGATCAGTATTTCAGTATTTCTTACACTAACGGTTTTGTATTTGCTTTCCGGAAGCTTTGGAAATTTCAATGTGATCGTTGCACCTTTTATAGCAATTATAATTGCAGGATATTTTAGCAAAATGGAATTGAAGGTAGAATCGGCGAAAAAATCGACATTAATAATTGTTTCACTTCTTTCAGTTGTTTTTGCATCCAACGCCATCGGAATCGGACAGGATGTCAGAATGGCAAAGGAATACAAGAGAATGACCTCGCATGTCAGGTCAATTATTGATAGGGATTCAGCAGTATTGGGACTGGCACTTTACTATAACCCTTTCAAGGATCAGCCGTATTATTCTAATTCATGGTTTAATCCTTTTGGTGGTCGTCCGGAGCAGTCTTTCGGAGAGGCTATTGAGGCATTAAATGTTAAATATGTAATTGTAGATGATGCTTTCGTTGGCCGGGCCCTTCTGGACCGGGGCCGGGGATGGACCGATTCTATGTTTACATATCTGAAGAAGAATGGTGAAGTGATGGATGAGATTCCGGCAAATTACTTTGTAGGAAATCGTGTCCCTGATCCTGAATTCTATGGCGAACAATGGCGTTTCAAGGAGCAAAAGAAGCGGTATATTCGTAAAGTAAGGGTGATCAGATTGAATGAAAAGTGAAGAGTTAACAATAGAGAATGAAGAGAATTTATTAAACTAAATATAATTAAATAATTGTTGGAATTTGAAGTCAGGTTTCAGCTTGCTACTTACCACTTACCACTTACCACTTTCAGAAAATTGTTCAAAGGAAAACTCGATACTCAAAGCAAACTGCTGTTCAAGAACAGTGGGTGGGTATTCTTTTCTAATTTTTTCAGTACAGGACTTGCATTTTTACGGTCAGTAATAATTGCGAGGGGTTTAGGACCGGGCATTTATGGAACCTATGCCATTGTTGTTGCCTTCGTTGGCCTGATACAGGAGTTTCTGAATTTAAATGTGGGCACTGCATTGATCAAATTCGGAGCGGTTTATCACACAGAAAACAGAAACGACAAGTTGATGGCTTTTGTGAAATCCGGCTTGCTTGTAAGCCTTATTATGGCTGTCGTTTCAGTGGTTGTCATTGCCATTTTGTGCTTGATTTCTTACGATACATTTATCGATAAACCGGATCTGGAATGGTTTATCATCTGTTACGCAATAGCAGCAAGTATCACATATGTGAATTCTATAAGCAAGTCAATGTTGCGACTGCATTATAAGTTCAGAATGAGTTCGATCATTCAGATGATCATGGATGTTGTAGAGACTATAGCAATAGCATTGGCAGTATTTATTTATCCAAAAAACCTCAATGTGTTTTTTGTTGCAATAATTATAACGCGATTCCTGAACGGATTTATCTGTAACCTGCTTGCTTACTATGAACTCAAGAATGAATTGATGCCGCATTTGAGCGCACCAATGATGCTCATCAGGGACGAGAAAAAATCAATTATGGATTTTATTTTTGGTAACTCAATTGGAAATTCGTTGAAGACGATCATAAGTCAGGGCGATATCCTTCTTCTTGGAATTCTCACCACACCACAACAAGTCGGGTTTTATGCAGTAGCGAAAAAACTTGCTTATTCTGTTCTCACTCTTTCGGATCCATTGGTTTCTTCAATCTATCCGCAGTTGTCAAAATTACTTGCCGAAAAAAAGTTCAGGGAAATGAAGAATATGCTTTTACGGATTACTTCAATTGCAATGGTTCCCGGACTGATGTTCATTGTCGCAACATTCTTCCTCAATGAATGGATCATAAAAACAGTTTATGGTCCTGAATACTTACCTGCCACTCAGGCTTTCTTCTATTTCGTAATAGGTGCTGTCTTAGGAGCTTCAACATTCTGGACCTTACCGTTGGTACAGAGCCTGGGTATCGTAAGAATCCGGATAAAAGTTTACATTGCAACTATAATAATCGGTACAACTATGGCATACATACTTGTACCTTCGATGCACAATGCCGGAATGGCCTTGGCTCTGCTGATCACAAATATCATGAATATGCTTATCTTCATTTATGTCGCAGAGAAAAAGGTAAATGAAAAAATATTGATACAGGAATCCACACAACCACACCATATTTAGTTATGATCATCCAATATACAAAGACTACATTTCTAACACATCCTTTTGCAATTCTTAGTTTTCTGCGAGGTCAAAAACAAGACCTGCATGAGGCTATGATCGTAAAAGCTGCCAGGACATTACTTGGGAAAAAATACGATCCTGTAGAGGCGAAAAAGTACCTCCAGGAAATCCGTTCCGGTGAATTTATTCCAATGAATACATTGCCCGGAGTTACACTTCCGGGAAATAAACCTGTACACCTGTTTGGTAAATTTCTTTATTTCATCGTGCGTTGTGCAAAGCCTGAAGTGATGATAGAAACAGGAGTAGCACATGGTGTTTCATCCTGGACGATCCTGAATGCTATTCATAAAAACGGAAACGGAAAATTATATTCGATAGATCTTCCGAACTTGGATCTGAAAAGTTATAATCCACAGAATATTTCTCAGCAGAGTGGCTGGGCGGTACCTGATGCTTTAAGAAAACACTGGGAGTTGCAATTAGGACCTTCCAATGAATTGTTGCCGGTGCTGGTTCAGAAACTTGGTAAAGTGGATATCTTTTTCCATGATAGCGATCACTCGTATCAGAATATGATGTTTGAATTCAAAGCAGTATTTCCTGCGCTAAAAACGGATGGGCTTATCATCTCAGATGATGTTCACAAAAATGATTCATTCCGTGATTTTGTAAATGCAGAGCAGATCACAGGTATACAATTTTTAACAAAGGGTGGTGCGGCTGTGAAACGGGTCTCTTGATCTTTCACCTACTCCTAATCCTACTCTAAAAATTACATCCGCATCCGGATCTGCGTTATTCTCTTAAAAAGTGTAAGTGTTGGTTAAAAAGTAGGACTAAGAATAGGCAATAACTCCCCCTTTCTACCCCCAATACAAGTAACTTTTTTACCCTTTTTTAAGTAAAAACAAGCTATGTTACCCATCTACCAGCCATATTTGCCGGCTTCCTGTCTGCAATATGCCCATGACGCATTGGATTCGACCTGGATCTCTTCTCAAGGTGTTTACATCGACAAGGCGAAAGAAAAACTAAAGGAAGTAATCGGCAGTAAATATCTGATACTTGTCAATAATGGGACGTGTGCAACACATATGCTTGCCTTAGGATTAAAATTCAAGTATCCGAATCTTAAGAAGATCATTGTGCCGAATAACGTCTATGTTGCGGCCTGGAATAGTTTCTTGTTTTCCGGTGGCTGGGAATTTGAAGTGATTGATGCAAATGAACATACCTGGAATATTGATCATTCAAAAATAAAAGACGGTGGTAAAGACACTGCATTTTTAGCAGTACATAATCTGGGAAATATCATCAATGTTCCGGCACTGAAAAAAAGATTCCCTGAAATGCTAATCGTTGAAGATGATTGCGAAGGGCTTTTTGGTAAATATGATGGAAAATATTCCGGAACGGAATCGCTCATCTCCTCGCTTTCTTTCTTTGGTAATAAAACAATAACAAGCGGAGAAGGTGGTGCTGTAATCACTGCTGACGAAGAGATCTTTGAATACCTGAATTCTATTCGTGGACAAGGTCAGTCAAGTATGCGTTATATTCATGATAAACTTGGATATAATTATCGAATGACTAATATTCAGGCAGCGCTTCTTTATGGTCAATTAATGATCCTTGATGAAATCAGGGAGAAAAAGTCTGCTGTTTTTGAATTATACAAAAATGAATTATCGGGTATTGATGAAATTTCATTTCAGCAATTGGAGCCGGGAACGGAACATGCACAATGGATGTTTGGAATCAGATTCAATAAATTTGATTTTGTAAAAAAACGGATGCTTGAATTATTTTTATTTGAAAATAATATTGAGACCCGGCCAATGTTTTACAGTATCAATCAGCATGCCCATCTTGCAAATATTAAAAGTGATAATAAGGTAGCTGATCTCCTGAATCATCAGTGTCTGATACTTCCTAGTTTTCCTGAATTGACGCGAAGTCAGATCTTGACAGTTACGAGAAAGATCAAGGATTTTCTTCGAACTTCTAAATAACTGGTCGTGAATTCCGGATCCGAAAATATTTCTGTCCTTACTTCATCTGATAAGGCGAAGTGGGATGAGTTTTATGATCGACTCCCCGTAAACCTTCGCGATGTCAATTTTTCATTTGATTACAATTTCATTTATGAAAAAAATGGCGACGGAAAAATCAGGCTTTTTGTTTACCGGAAAAATGAGCAGATCTATTTTTATCCATTCCTGATCCGTACTGTATTTTCCGGAGAAGAAGCCACGGATTACAAAGACATAGAAACTGTTTATGGGTATACCGGTCCGGTCTCAACTGGATTGAATCCTGATTTTATCAGCGAAGCAGACAAAGCCTTTTGTAACTATTGTAATTCGGAAAAAATAATTACCGAATTCATCAGGTTTAATCCGCTGTTACAGAATCAGAATATTTTAAAAGAAGTACCCTCAGTTAATTTAATTGCACTCCGCGACTATGTTTCTGTTGATCTGACTTCAGATGTTGAAACGATAGTTTCTAACTACTCCAGCCAGAACAGGAATAAGATCAGGAAAGCGGAAAAGGCAGGAATAGAAATTGAATTTGATTACGATTGCCGGCGTTTCAATGAATTCCGGTCAATTTACCTCGAGAATATGAGCCGTCTGAATGCAGCACCAATGTACTTTTTCAGTCAAGGTTTTTTCGAAGGACTAAACGCATTGACAAAAAAGGAAGGTGTACTTGTTAATGCAATTGAAAAGGGAGAGACCATAGGCTCAACAGTATTTCTGAAAGGAAGTTCTTTTGGCCATTATTTCCTTTCTTCAGCCACAGAAACCGGACGTAGTCAGGCGGTTTCTAACCTAATGCTTCATCACGGAATCCTTTGGGCAAAAAATGCCGGTCTGAGCTCGATCCATTTAGGTGGCGGTGTAACCGGCGATGAATCGGATCCGCTGCTTGTGTTTAAGAAAAATTTTTCAAAAAAAACTGTGAAATTTTATATCGGTAAGCGAATTCACAACGAAAAAGCATATTCTGAAATAGTACAACGATGGGATGAAAGTCATCCTGTTGAAGCTATTAAATATAAATTTATATTGCAGCGTTATCGTTTTAAAGAAACAGATCTGGTATGAGCTTGGATAAAGAAAAAAATTCAGTTCGGTTACGTGCACTGACCATGGACGATGCACGCATCACCTGGAAGTGGCGGAATCAGGAGGAAGTACGGAATGATTTCAGCGGACATCCTTTTCCAGTGAGCCTTGATGAGGAAATGCAGTGGTATGAAAAGAATATCAAGGTAAATTTTCCAAACACATGTTTTGGCGTCGAAGAAGTAAAAGGTTCTCAGTTAGTAGGGATGACTTTTTTAAAGAACATCCACATGATCTTTCGTCATGCTGAATTTTCTATTCTTATCGACGGAGCACAGAAGGGTAAAGGATATGGAAAAGAAGCATGTTATAAAACTCTTGAATTCGGTTTTCGTCAGTTGGGTTTGAATAAGATCTATCTGAAAGTACGTACCGACAATTCCTCTGCAATCAGGATCTATGAATCATGCGGCTTCAAGGTTGAAGGGACGATCCGCGAAGATATTTACAAGCAAGGAAAATATATCGATCAGTTTTGTATGGGAATCTTGATCAGTGAATTTGAAAAAATCTGATCTCCCATTGAATTCTCTATGAGCGAGCAACCACTTTCAGTATACGTTTTTTCACCTTTTTGTTTATTAAGGCCGACAACCAATCGCATTTTTGATATGCGTATGTGCGATAGTATGGCATCAAACGGAGCTTCCGTGACCATTATTTATCCGTACACTTATATGAAGGAGAATATCCGGAAGAATGAAATTCCTGCAAGTTACGGACTGAGAAATAATTTTAAAACAAGAATGCAATACACCTGGCTGAGGGAAAATTCAGTTTCATGGTATCGGTTTGTTGTAATGTTAACTGCATTTACATTCTCATCGGTCAGAATTTTATTTGAAAGATTATTTTCCAGGAATGAGGCAATTATTCTTTCACGTGATGCAAAATCACTGATCCCGGCAATACTTATCCGGAAACTAACCGGAAAATTATTGAAGACTAAAATAATTTTCGTTGCTGCAGAGGTGAAAGATAAGCCGATCTATAAATGGGTTGTCAGAAATTCGGATGGGGTTTTCGCAGGTGTAACAACAACACGCAATGCTATTATGAAACTGGTGCCGCTCCCAAAAGAGAAATTCATTTTATCACTTGCACCGGTACCGGTATATTCCAATGATTGTACAAAGGAACAGGCAAGAAAAAATATCGGCTACACTGATACATCCCCGCTGATCGTTTACACAGGCAAGTTAGGTCTTGATGTTCTGGAGTTGAAATTTATTTTAAAAGCAGCAAAACGATTACCCGGTTATAAATTTCTTTTCACAGGTGGAAGGGAAAGCGCTGTCGAAAAAGTAAAGGACTACTGCAAAGAACTTGGTGTGACCAATGTGATCTTTACCGGTTTTTTTAACGACAGTACTGCTGTGAGAAATTACCAGCTTGCCGGCGATATACTGGTGAGTTATTATACTTCAAATGATCATCTCATTGAATTCAATTACCCTCAAAAGATCAATGAGTATATGTCTACTGGAAATCCAATCATTACTCCTGATTTCCCTGCAACACAGGATGTCCTTAATAACAAAAATGTTTTTTTTGTTGCGCCTGACAGTGAAATTGCTTTAGCGGATGGAATAAAATATTTGGTTGACAATCCGGAAGCAGGTTTGAAGTTAGCCGGTCAGGCGAAAGAAGACATCAAATCACTTACTTTCGATAGTAAAACAAAGGAGTTGTTGAATTGGGCACGTAGATTATCTTATTAAAATAATCAAAAGTGATTTCTGGAGTTATTGAGCAAGTACATAGCTCTTTAATTACATTATCTGTAGTTTTATGCTTAATCCCCTCTTGATTGTTTCGAATTGAGAATTCGGAAATTAATCAATTACAATATACGACTGATAATGGCTAAACGGACTGCGTTTAATTGAGTATTTATCTAAACCAAACACTTCACGGAGAGCAACTGTTTCTCCCGGGAATTTTGGTTGGTTTAGTTCATCAAAAACTAAAATAGAACCTTTTGTCAGGTGAGGTTTTATTAACTCCAGACAATTTTTTGTAGGTTCATAAATATCGAAATCGAAATAGGCAAGAGAAATGATCGTCTCCGGATGATACTTAAGATATTTGGCAAGCTCAACACTTGCATCACCTTGTATCAGTTCAAATTTTTTCATGTGATCGAGCGGACTTTCTTTTTCAAGATTACTGATCACTTTGTCCAGATAGATTTTATAATCGGCAGCTACATTGTATGCACCTTTCATTGCATATAATTCGATACCATCTTTTTCATGAATAGAAGGAAAGCCTGACCAGGTATCAAAACCAATGATCTTCCGGCTGTAATTAAATGGTTCGTAGATCGAACGCAATGATTGAAAAAGGTTGATGTTTTGTCCCCATCTGACACCAAATTCCATGATCACTCCATGGATTTCTATGTTCTTCTGGTAAATATCATTGATGAAAAGAAATTTTTTGAGATCTGCAGGATTCAGGAACAGTCCAAGGTTTCGCATCATTTCCTCTTCCGGAATCGGACAATTCTGAAACAAACTGATCAGGTCATTTCTGTTCTCAGCTTGTTGTTCGGAAACAATGCTTGGCGCTATATACAGTTCCTTATTTTTCGAGCTCATAATCTTCAATTTATCACATGCAATGTATTCGGGGTTACAATACGAGTCAAATATTTTTTATTATTCCCCAGAATTACCGGAATCTGTAACATTTGGCGCTATTCAACATATAAAAATAGTTCTTTAAAAGATCAAAGTAAAGCCCTTCGAATGATTATTTTTGTGTTTAACACTGAATGATCGTTTTTACTTCGCAAAAGGAGCTTTATCAGTCGTGAATAGGGACAAATAATTATGGTTACCGGACAAAAACGCATATATTTCCTGAATCGATACATAAATGGCGGGTATTTTACTCCTTCCGGAGGGATGTTGTCGGTATTTTCACCACGCCTCCTGTTCCGGAGAAATTCGAAAGTAATTTGTAAACTTTACAGTGGCCACAATTTCAAATCGGAATCTGCTCAGGAGTCAATAGACATTCCGGCTTATAGTGGTAATAATCAGTATGTGATCAGGATGAGTAAAGCTCTGAACGCTTTGCGACCATCTTTAAAAGCTGTATTGGTTCACGGAAGTTTCGCAACAGGGGAAGAGATTGCTTACAGTGATTTTGACGGACTGATCATTATATCAAAAGAGGCACTTCAAAGTAAAAAACAACTTGCCGAAGCTGCTTTTGAACTTCATGAACTGAGAAAAGTCATGCATCAGATCGACCCCTTTCAGCATCATGGTTGGTTTGTACTTTCCGAATTTGATCTTGAAAACTATCCTGAGTGGTTTTTGCCTACCGCTGTTTTGCAGCATAGTAAATCGTTGCTCGGAAATGCCAGATTGGAGATCAGGGTGCAGGAAGTTCCGGACGTAGATTTTAAAAAATCATTTTTACGATTATGCGAAAGCCTGAAAAGGAAACTTTCTTCAGCCAAAGCTGACTGGAATATTTATCAGCTGAAAGCGATCTTCAGTGAATTCATGATGTTGCCTTCTGCTTATGTGCAGGCGCGCGATGAAAAAGGGATCTTTAAAAAGTACAGCTTCTCTGAAATGCGTCGTGATTTCAAGGATGAAGAATTTGCTGTCATGGATGAAGTCTCAAATATCAGAATGAATTGGATCATCGACCTGACGGAAAAACAGAAGAGATTTTTTGAAAGAATAGATTTTTTAAGTTGGAAAGGAAGACAAAAGATCGAATTGAATACTCCGGTTTTTGTGGAGATCTCAATGAACAGCGGACTCTTTTCCCGGATGAATAACTTCACTGCATTGGTCAGACACAGGATCTTAAACTCAAAGAAAAATGAGTAAGTACTCCCTGATTGATCTTCCGGTATTTGTCAGACCTGAAATGTATGAGATAAACATTTCAGCAGTGGCTTCTGCATTAATGAATCACGGCAAAATTGAAAGCGTATATCGTATCGGTAGTGTAACGGCGCCAGGGATATCAGATCTGGATATGTTTGTGGTTTTTAAAGATGGAACTTCTACAGCTCATGATCCGCTGAAAAAACTGGATGAGCAAGGTCATTATCTTTTTGTACATCGCTTGTTCGGTGCTTCATACAGCCATTTTCAACAAGCCATTACGTTGACACAATTTCATAACTACAGACTCATTGGCGGCATTGAAAGCAGGCCGGAAAAAACCCTTTCTCCAAACGACGATGCAATAGTAAAAGTTCAGACAGCACTGGAATTTATGATCAAGATGTTTATGGTCATGAATTTTCAGAAAGTATATCGCATTATCAAGGTCCGAGCATTTCTGCTTGAATCAAGAGCGATGGAGTATGATCTTGAATATCTCGGAGTGAAGTCCGGACCATTGTATGATGTTGTTCAGGAGATCATAAGTCTCCGGAAAAAATGGTTTTTATCTGAAAGTAATCATCTGAAAATTGGTGATCTTTTCGACAGGTTTTATAGTCACCTTTTGTCTTTTCTTGAAGAAGTTTTGTTGAAAGAAAACTTCTATACACCGCATCTCACCAGTGGACGATTTGTCAAGAATGTCAAATGGTCGAAAAGTGAGAAACTCTCAGTCGCTAAGCGGGGAATTCCTTTTCCTTCTTTTCTGGCAAATGTTTTTCACAGGAAATATTTTAACATGATGAATAAGGTAACCGGGTTTTCGATCAGGTTGCCACTTAGTCCTGATCCACCAGCCATATTAGAACAGCGGTTTTTATTGCTGAAAGAAATGGCTTTGTATAATAAAAAGCACATACCTGAATTTATGCCTCCGGGCTCAAGCCTTAACATAAGTTGACTGTATGAAAATTCTATGGCAAAGTAAGAGTTCTAAAGTACTACAGGCCTTCTATGAAGGTGTTGTAATAGACGGAATCAATGGTGGAAATGCCTATGATGTTCAGTCTGCTTTGGCACTCGCCAAGGATTTTAAAGTTGTCATTGATCCGGTCACCATCCGTAAAAACGAATCCGTTTTTTCATACTGGAAAAGAATGAGGAGCTATACTCCGAAAGCAGATCTTTTGATCATGGAACCATATCCTGTCGTTTTTGGAAAAAGAAAAAGTTCGCAGTTGTCAATTGCAGTGATTCACCATATCGATCACCTTCTTGCCAGAAAATCAATTTATCATCGCTGGTATTTTTATAATTTACTACGGAAAGTGAAAAAATGCAATGCCATTGTAACTGTATCCGAACACTGGAAAAAATATTTTGAAGAAAAGGGTTGCAGGAATGTGTCTGTCATTTACAATTCATTCAATCCCGGATTGTATGGAAAGTCAGAAGAGGACGAAGTATCATTCAGACAGAAAAATGGAATTCCGGTTGACAAAAAAATTGTTTACATTGGTAATGCTATCCGCGAAAAAGGTGTTGTTGAAGTTTATGATGCTCTGAAAAATTCCGGTTTTCATCTGGTCATGACAGGCCCGAGAAACAGAGTTCCCGAATTGAATGTACAGTACCTTAACTTAAAACGGACAGAGTATCTGCAACTCCTCACGTTTTCTTCTGTCGTTGTTTGTTTTTCATTGATGGAAGAAGGCTGGAATCGTATAGCACATGAATCCTTGTTGTCACATACACCTGTAGTTGGAAAAGAAAGCGGCGGAATGACTGAACTGCTGAGTAACGCCGGACAAATTGTAGTTCGTGATAAAAGTGAGATCAGGGATGCAGTGGATAAAGCAATAGCAAACAGAGCTCAACTGGCAGAAACAGGTTTTAAATATGTCAGACAATTCGATCTGGAATATTTTGAAAAAGCCTGGAAGGATATCATCAGATCAGTCATAAAGGAGAATTAAAAGAATGTGTGGGATCAATGGCATAATTAGTTTTGGAAGTGGTATCGAAAACGGAAAGGAACTCGTTGCCGGTATGAACAATGCTATCTCTCACCGTGGCCCTGATGATCATGGCTATTGGTCAGATGACGAGCGAAAAATTCACTTCGGACATTTACGCCTGAGTATTATCGACCTTTCCCCGGCAGGACATCAGCCTATGATCGCTGCCAATGGTGATGTCATAATTTTTAACGGCGAGATCTACAATTACAAAGAACTAAAGATCAAATATTTTTCAGACTATCAGTTTAAAGGCGATAGTGATACAGAAGTTCTGCTTGCTCTCTATGATAAGTTCGGTGAAAATTGCCTGAATTATCTTAATGGTATGTTTGCTTTTGCAATATGGGATTTTTCGAAAAAGCAACTTTTCATTGCAAGAGACAGAGTAGGGAAGAAGCCGTTTTATTATTCTATGCAGGATGGAAAGTTTTCGTTTTCTTCAGAAATAAAAGGGCTTTTACGTTTGCCGTGGATGAAAAGAAAACTCGACGAAAATGCAATGTATCATTTTCTGACTTTCAATTTGCTTGCTCCGCCACAAACCATGTTCGATGGTATCGATAAACTGGAACCGGGCTGCAAACTCACCATTGATTCAAAGGGTGTAATTTCAAAAAAAGAATACTGGGAAGTAAATTATTCCGCTGAAACTGAAAAACTCAGTGAAGAAGAATCGCAGATCAAAGTAGAAAAGGCCCTTGAAAGAGCTATCGAACTGAGAATGGTGGCCGATGTTCCTGTTGGAGCATTTCTGAGTGGTGGAGTTGATTCAAGTGCAGTGGTGGCTTACATGTCAAAGCTCACCTCAAAGCCGGTAAACACTTTTTCCATAGGCTTCGAAGGTCAGCAGGAATATGACGAGCGTTTTTATGCAAATAAAGTCTCAAAATTATTTAAGACCAATCATAGTGACATAGTTGTCACTTCTGATGATATAGAAAGTTTCCTGCCTGAAGTGGTCAATATTTTTGATGAACCCATGGCTGATGCAACCTGTATTCCAATTTATTTTCTTTCTCAGAAAGCAAGGGAGTCAGGAAGTATAGTGGTGCTGACCGGTGATGGAAGCGATGAACTATTTGCAGGATACAGGAACTGGAAAAAATTTATTCAATTGTTTCCCTGGTATAATCAGTATTCAAAGTTGCCGGATTTTGTGAAGCAAGGAGTACTGAAAGGTGCCGGCATATTTGCTTCGGATAGCGCTTATGAAATTTTATCGCGTTCAGCTCGGGGCCAGGATATGTTCTGGGGTGGCGCAAAAAGTTTTAAGGAAAGTACAAAGACAAAGTTCTTGTCAGAGGAATATCTTGAAAGATTAGGAGTCAATGATTCTTATAGTGTAATTCAGCGTTACAAGGAACGGTTTGAAATGATCAAGGCACATTCGAACAGGAAGTTTGAATACGCAGACTGGATGTGTTATCTGGGAGTGAAATTCATGGTGCCGAATTATTATCTGTACAGGATGGATCATCTGGGAATGGCAAATTCCATTGAGATCCGGTCACCTTTTCTGGATTATGAATTTGTAAATACGGCATTATCCATTTCTTCAAAATATAAACTGAGTAATGAAGAGCCAAAATATATCCTGAAGAAGGCACTGGAAAAAGTTCTGCCTCAGGAAATTCTCTACCGAAAAAAAATGGGATTCTGTGTTCCCTTGAAAGAATGGGCCGGCGATCTCATGATCGACTACATTGAGAAGAATCTGCGATCGTTTTGCAATGATCATCCGCAATTCAAATATGATGAATTGAATTCATTACTCAAACAACTCAAAGCCGGAGATGAATCCACTGTGAATCGCTTATGGACTTTGTATTTTCTGATCGCTTGGTTTAAAAAATGGCTGGACTGAACCATGAAGATCCTGATCATAACAAATATTCCAAACCCTTACCGGATTCCGCTTTTCAATGAGTTAAATCTTCAGTTAAGTGAAAAAGGAATGCATCTCAAGGTTATCTTTGCAGCAGAAACCTATAGCAGACGAAAATTTGTAATTGATCTTAACGACTGCAAATTTGATCATGCATTTTTAGGCTCCGGACAAATTTCCTTTGGAAATTCGGAAAAGACCACCTTCCGGTACGGAAAACTATCGGAAGTTCTTAAAAGTGAAAAACCGGACAGGATCATTGTCAGTGGGTTTTCCATTGCCACAATGAAGGTCTGGTGGTACACACGATTTACAAAGGCAAAATTTCTCATTTGGAGCGGCTCTGTGACCACCAAAGACAAGGGGGCAGGGTTTATTCGTTCAATGCAACGGAAGCTTATAGCAGCGTATTCTGCAGGCTTTATCGTTTATGGTAAACGGGCAGGTGAATATCTTCAAAGCCTTGGTATACCGGAAAAGAAGATCTTCAAGGCAATAAATACGGTAGATACTACCTTTTTTAGCCGGAAAACGTTTGAATTGCAAGGAAAAGAGCGAATTTCAGATAACAAACACCGCCTTTGTTACGTAGGCTACCTCAGTAAGAGGAAGAATGTTGAGCAGCTACTGGTTTGCATTCGTGAATTGGCAACGATCCGTCAGGATTTCATCCTTGACCTGATTGGTGATGGTGACGATAAAAATGATCTGCAACGGCAGGTCGTTGAATTAAAACTGGAAAATTTCGTTCGGTTTACCGGCTTCAAACAAAAAGAAGAATTACCGGAATACTATGCACAAACCGATGTGTTTCTTTTCCAGACAGGATTCGATATTTGGGGCCTGGTGCTGAATGAAGCAATGGCAGCAGGTTTACCTTGCATCGCTTCACCAAATGCAGGAGCAGTTGACGATCTGATTGAGAATGGTAAAACAGGATTCATTGTGGATTTCGATCATGTTGATCTTGTACTTGAGAAAATAATATTCCTGTTCGATAACAAAGAGCAGGCAAAAAGAATAGGAAAAAATGCAGCACAATTCATTTTGCAAAATGCCGGAGTAAAGCAAAGCGCAAATGGTTTTGTTCAAGCTATAGAGTACACTTTTTAAAATCAAGAATAGAGAATAGAAAGTGTGAGGTCAGAGTTCTGTTAGTACAACGTTACAGGAAGTGATTCGGATACGAATCCTGAGTTACGAATTACAATAAATAAAAAATGTCATTCAAAGAATGGAAAGCTTATTGGAAAAAGATCGACTGGACCAGAAAATGGTTTGCGGTCTTTATTCTTTTGAGACCATTGGTAGATAATTTTTATAAGCTGAAGGAAATTTCAACCTTCCTTTCCCCGATCTACATCATGGGAGTGTTAACTCCTTTGCTTGCAATATGGGCAATGTTTTCCATGAAAGGTAAAAAAGAGAATAGTGCAGGTGATGAACTTTTCCGTTTCTGGGGTATCATTATTTTTGTGAACTGTGTCGTATTACTGGTTTCATTTTATTCACTCGATAGTCTTGGAAATTGCATTAAGTATCTGACACCGCCGCTTGTTTTCTTTTACCTGAGAAAATCAATACGTGACCGTGAGGATCTTCATTTTATTCTTCAGACATTCATGTACTCCTGCATCTTTCCATTTGGGATGATGTTTTACGAAGTGGTCTTCGGAGCCATCACACCTGAGTATGCATCAGCAGGACGGGGTGGCGGAGCAAGGATCCGTGGTGAATATGCCGACAGTATGAACTATGCATCTTTTTTAGTTGGTTCGTTTCTGGTAGTTGCATATTTCTTCCTCGAAGGATTACATTCCAAAGCAAAAAAGAAACTTGTGACACTTCCAAGACTTGTGATCTGGGTTTTTGTCAGTTTTGTTGCAGCCATATCTCTTCGTCACGTTTCTACGTGGGCAGTATTCCTCACATTGATCGGATTACTTCTTTATTTCAATTCAAAAAATCTGAAAGGGCTGGTCATCGTTGCATTTGTGCTTTCAATGACATTGCCATTTTTTGCAAGAACAATATATGAGAAACAGATCTATCCTTTGATCGCAAAAGAATTCAATGTACTCAATGGCGATCAGGATGTCCAGTATGCATTCAACGGACGTGTATCGAGATGGGAAAGATATTTTGAGATCTGGGGAAGAATGCCTGAAATCTCACATTATTTAGGAGTTTCATTTTCCGGTTTCCGGCAGGCACCGGTAATGGTTGGCGGAGGAATGCACAATGACTATATCAGAAATCTGTTTCTGACCGGTTTCATTGGTACAGGATGCTATATCCTGTTTTTCTTCTTTGTATTCTGGAGAAGGACTTTCTTACGACCGCCCGAAAAATTCCTGGTCATGGGTGCAGTGGCAATAGTTGTGCTGTACTCGATCAGTACCTTGCCAACTATTTATCCCGGATTATTCTGTCTGGCATATCCCATCTATAGTTTTGCATTGTTGCCGGTGAAACAGGCCTATGCAGTGAAGACACCAAAAATCAGGTCAAGAGTTCAAAGGCCGGAAACACTGGCAATTGAATGAAAAAACGGATCATGATACTCGGAAAAATTCCGCCTCCATATATGGGGCCATCGATTGCAACACAGATCATTCTTAATTCTTCTTTAAAGGAGAGGTTTGAACTATTGCACATCGATACCAGGGTGAATACTTCTTTGAATACCATGGGGAAATTTTCTTTTGTGAAGATCACAAAGAGTATTTCTATCTGGATGAATATGTTTGTTACCATCCTGAGGAAAAGACCGGCGCTGGTTGTAATTCCAATTTCACAGTCAACAAAAGGATATTTAAAAGACCTGATATTTATTCTCATTTCAAAAATTACATTCCGCAAAACACTTATTCATTTGCGTGGAAGTAATTTCCGGAACTGGCTTGACTCTTCGTCTTCTTTCACGCAGGTTCTTGTAATGTTCACACTACGTCTGAATAATGGAGTGATCGTCTTAGGAAATAACCTGAGGTATCTTTTTTCAGGGATCTTTCCGGAGAAAGATATTTATGTATGTCCCAACGGCGGAAACTATATTATTCCGGAATCAGGACGTAAGAATTCAGATGTAAGGATCCTTTACCTTGCCAATCTTCAGCCGTCGAAAGGCATTGAAGATGTCCTGAATGCAATTCTTAAATTGAAATCAAAGATCACATCTGGTTATTCTCTTGCAGTTGTTGGCTCCTGGAGATCAAAGGAGGTAGAAGAATTGTGTAAAAGAATTGTAGAGGTAAATGCTCTGCCGGTAACTTTTTATCCGCCTGCAAATGGCAACGAAAAATTTCAGCACCTTGCTGATGCCGATATATTTGTTTTCACTCCGCGCGAACCGGAAGGTCATCCGTGGGTGATCGTAGAAGCAATGGCTGCCGGCTTGCCTGTGATTTCAACCGATAAGGGTGCGATCATTGAAAGCGTTAAAGATGGAATAAATGGTTATATTGTTCCTTCCGGTGACCCGGATTCAATTGCGCAAAAGATGTATCAGCTGATCACAGATCAGCAACTTCGCATGTCAATGAGCAAAGAGTCAAAGAAAGCATATCAGGAAAGATTTACTGAAGAGAAAATGATCAGTAATCTGGCAACAATATTTGAAAAAGTAATAAATTAAATTATGGAGCAGCTTGTACAAAGTTTAAAGGATGGGGCAATGCAGATTCTGCAGGTGCCATTCCCTGCTTTACAGTCAGGTTGTGTCCTTGTTAGAAATCATTACTCTGTGATCAGTGCAGGTACAGAGGGTAAGTCTGTAAAAGATGCCCGACTGGGTTATGTTGCAAAGGCCCGGGCAAGGAAAGATGAAGTTGGCAAGGTGATGAAGTCGGTACAGAATTTTGGTCTTTTGCCAACGTACAAAATGGTGATGAACAAACTTGAAAGCCCATCACCTTTGGGTTATTGTTGTGCAGGAGAAGTGATCGCTGTTGCAGCTGATGTGCAGGATCTTCGTATCGGCGACTTCGTTGCATGCGGTGGTAATACTGCTGTTCATGCAGAAGTTGTTTCAGTTCCTGTAAACCTATGTGTTAAACTTCCTGCGGGAATTGATATCCGTCAGGCTTCATTCGCAACTCTCGGTGCAATTGCCATGCAAGGTATCCGCCAGGCTGATCTTCGACTTGGAGAGAACGCAGTTGTCATTGGTTTGGGTCTGATCGGTCAGCTGACGATACAAATGCTGAATGCTGCCGGTATCCGGACAATCGGTATTGATATCGACGAGCGCATGGTTAAACTCGCAGCTGCGAATAGTTGTGAGCTTGCAGTCAACAGGCGTTCCGAAACACTGGAAAACGATGTTCTGCAATTTACATCCGGACATGGTACAGATGCAGTAATTATAACAGCTGGAACGGATTCAACAGATCCTGTTGATCTTGCCGGAGTGTTGTGCAGGAAGAAAGGGAAGGTGATCATCGTAGGTGCAGTACCGACAGGATTTAAACGCGCAAATTATTTCAGGAAAGAACTTGAATTGAAAATGTCCGCTTCCTATGGACCCGGCCGTTATGATCGCGAATATGAAGAAGATGGAATTGATTATCCGTATGCTTATGTCCGGTGGACGGAAAACAGGAACATGGAAGCATTCATCGAATTGCTCAGGAAAGGAAAACTGAATGTTAGCGGACTGATCACTCACGAATTTTCTTTTAAGTCTGCAGAAGATGCCTACAAGATCATTGTTGAAAAAACGGAACCTTTTACCGGTATGATCTTAAAGTATGATACCCGGAAAGAAGTTGAATCGACAATAAAATTATCAGATAAAAAATTTACTGGCTCTACACCCGTAATCGGATTTGTAGGAGCCGGTTCTTTTGCACAGAATTATTTACTACCGGCAGTAAAAGATAAAGCGCAATTAAAAATTGTTGCAACAGCAAGGCCAAATAATGCGCGCTACATTGCCGACAAATATGGTTTTGCTGCATGTACAGGAAATGCGGGCGAAGTTTTCACAGATAAAGATGTAAATACAGTTTTCATAGCTACCCGTCATAATACTCATGCAGAATATGTGATAGAGGCATTGAAGAATAATAAGAACATTTTTGTTGAGAAACCATTATGTCTTGACCTGAATGATCTTCAAACGATCAAGGATTTGTATGAGTCAAAGAATGTTCAGCTGATGCTTGGATTTAACCGCAGGTTTTCTCCATACACTGAACAACTGAAATCTTTTATTTCGAAGTCAGTCGGATCAGCAGGAGGTTCAGTGGTTTCGCTGAATTACCGGATCAATGCCGGAGTCATTTCTGCCGATCATTGGGTACATGATCCTGCTATTGGCGGAGGAAGAATTCTGGGAGAAGTTTGTCATTTTATCGATCTCTGTACATTCATTACCGATTCAAAAGTAACAGCCGTTTCAGCAATGGCTATGGAATCGAAAGATAGTAAACACGATACTTTGAACATTAGTTTGTCAATGGCAAATGGAAGTATTGCTAGTGTAAATTATTTCTCTAACGGGCAAAAAGATCTTCCTAAAGAAAAGATCGAAGTTTTTTCCGGTGGAGTAGTAGCTGTTATCGATGACTTCAGGTCTCTTACTACATTTGGAAAAAGTGTTACAGAAAAATCAGGTAAGCAGGATAAAGGTCATCAAAAGGAAGTTCACTTATTCCTGCAATCTTTACAGGAAGGAAAGCAGCCTCCAATACCTTTCACTGAGATCTATCATTCAATGCTCGTGACATTCAAAGTTCTGGAGTCACTTGCAGGAAATGGTGTTCAAATAAAGATTGATTAATTTTTCAGAATGAAAAAACGGATTTTTATTTCGGACTCGTTTGAAAAGTTACGGAAGTATGTGACGAATGAGGAATATAAAGGGTATGATCCATATGATACTTTGTGTTCACCTGTTCCATTCAAAGCTTTCACATCATGGGGTCCGGTAATTGCAACTCAGGTTCAGAAGCGGAATCCATACAATATCCGGAAACTTCTGAAAATTGAGAAAGGAGCAAATCCAAAAGCGATGGGCTTGTTTCTCGAGGCTTATGTCGTTCTTGAACGTTCAGGAATAGGAGAGTACAGGTTTCAGTGCGATTTCTTTTTTCAATGGTTATGCGAGAACCAGTCAACAGGCTATAGTGGAAATTCTTGGGGCTATAATTTTCCGTGGGCAACAACAGAAAAATATCTTCCGGCATTTGCTCCTACCGTCGTAGCAACAGCTTTTGTTGTACGTGGACTGTTTGCATACTATCAGCTTACAGGCGATCTCAAGGCCAAGGAACTCGTCCTTGGTGCAGCAGAATTCGTTCGTAAAGATCTGGCGAAAACTGAGTTTGATTCCGGAATTGCAATTAGCTATACGCCGTTATTTCCCGATTGCTGTTACAATGCAAGTTTGCTGGGAGCAGAAGTACTTGCTTATGCCAATTCAATTTCTGCAAATCCTGATGACGAAAAATTAATTTATAGAGCGGTTGATTTTGTTTTGTCAAAACAACATGCAGATGGTCATTGGAACTATAGTATGGATCTTAAAACAGGAATAGAAAGAAGTCAGATAGATTTTCATCAAGGTTACGTACTCGATTCAATCCTGATCATTTCAAGATTATTAAAAGTCAATGATGCGAAATGGGAAGCAGCAATGTTCAATGGGCTGAAATTCTACAAGGAGAAACAGTTTTTTTCTGATGGAAGAAGTTTATGGCGATTACCGAAAGAATATCCGGTAGAAATCCATAACCAGAGCCAGGGTATTCTGACCTTTCTGAACTTTTCTCACTTAGGTGATGAGTATCGCACATTTTCAAGAACCATCGCCGACTGGACCATAGAGCATATGCAAGACGAAAGCGGATATTTTTACTATAGAAAATTAAAATATTACACCAATAAGATCAGCTACATGCGCTGGAGCAATGCCTGGATGTTTCTTGCACTGAGTCGATGGATGTACCAGAACGCTTTTCAGAAAAAATGAGAAGTTAGAAGTGAATAAAGATCGCGTTCAACTTCATTGCCGTCAGCTTTAGCTGGCCAAAAATAATTGAATAAAAAAATCAGTCACATCAATTTTATCATTCAGCATTTTCTTCCGCTTGCCTTCCCAGATTTCCTTTAGATCTTTTGTATTCAGCAATTCCTCCACTTTTGCTAGCAATTGTTCCTGGTTTCCCGGTTTGATGCCATAACCGAGACCGTAGGTCTCTTCGATGTCACGCAGGTAACCGATCCTTCCAACAAAGTCATTGTATCGTATAAATGGAATCCCCAGAACTCCGGCTTCTGCTGCCATGGTCTGGCTGTCACCAATGTAAAGTGATGCAAAAGCCATGACATGATGCATGTCAATTGGTTTTATGTTAAGTCGATACGGTTCAAATTCTTTTTCGAGTTCGCGCTCAGCAGTGATATATACTTTTCCATATTTACTCATCATTTCAATGAGTCTGCTTGCCGTTTTCGTATCTATTCCCTGTACACCTGAATCATGATGTGCTTTCAGTTTTGCAAAACGAAGAATGAAATACTTCTCATCCGGATTAAAATATTTCCGGACAATATTTTTATCTGCAGAAAAAACGTTGGGGTGCAGGTATGCCAGTTCGTGATAGCCTCTGTAAGTGATCGTCTTGTGTGGTTCACCTGTTTCGCAGACATCAGGAGATAATAAATGCTTAGCAAAAGGATGAGCAAGTTTTTTTACAAGGGGGATGATATCGGCATCATCTTCGTTTACGAATATATTTTTTATACGAAGTAAATATCCGATGTGGCAGATCTCTGTTGACGTCCCGATAAGGAGATCAGGTCTGTCCAGAATACATTTTCTCAGAAGGCGAAGATCTTGTTTTAATAATCCGAAAGCGATGGAGAATTTATTGTCTTTCCTTCCATGTGGAAGAAAATTTTCATATTTCCAGCCTTCTGTTTTTATGAGATCTTCAAGTACATCTTTTTTTGTTGCAACAATTCTGATGTCGTGTTTGTCGGCAATAAGTTTTCTGATAGAATGCTTGAACAGATGAAAGTGTGCCGGATGATGAAGGTAGAATAAGATCTTCATGACAGATCAGTTCTTAAAAGCATCATGAGCTGAAAGATCCTTTACGACCTTTGCCGGTACTCCTGCAGCAAGACTACGTGGTGGAATATCCTTTGTGACAACTGAACCGGTTGCAATTACCGCTTCATCGCCGATGGTAACACCCGGTGCGATGATCACATTCGGCATGATCCATACACCATTGCCGATGCGGGTTTGCATG
The DNA here is from genome assembly GCA_049363815.1 of Bacteroidota bacterium. Taxonomy (GTDB): domain Bacteria; phylum Bacteroidota; class Bacteroidia; order AKYH767-A; family 2013-40CM-41-45; genus JADKIH01. The sequence goes on along the minus strand of JBMQEM010000028.1, from coordinate 1,139 downwards.
ACCTTCCGGGGGTAGATCTTTTTCAAACGTGTATCTGAAGGTATATTGGCATGGGCAGTGATCGTTGTCCTGTCACCGATAGAGGTATTGTCACCGATAAAGATCTGATCGGTAAAGACTCTGTCGAACATCACTTCATGTCCAATGTAAACACCTTTTCCAATATTTACTCCTCGCCACCGGTGAATTGTAGTACGCCAGCTTTTGATAAAACAAAAGAAGGCAACTTTATCAAGAAAGAACCGCCATACAAACTTTATTGCATAACGCATTTTTCCAAAGAAACCTTTGTATCCATAAAAGTCGAGTACTTCTTGTGCAGGCATATAAGAATGAAAAATACTCATATAATACGAAAGGTTGATTGTTTTGTTCGTTGAAACCTGAATTTTTATTCATTTGAAAAATGTAAAAATTTAATCAAATAATTATGTCAAATACCTATACTCAAATTCACATTCAATTTGTTTTTGCTGTGAAATACAGGAAAGCGCAATTGTTACCAAATTTTAAAATCGAGTTATTGAAGTATATTACTTCAATAATTCAAAAGTACGGTCATAAGATGCTTGCAATAAACTGTGAGCCGGATCATATTCATATTTTCATTGGAATGCGACCTTTACAATCCATTTCGGACTTAATGCAAGAGGTGAAAGCAAGTTCGTCAGGATGGATCAATGCCAGAAATTTTTTACCGGCAAAGTTTGAATGGCAAGGTGGATATGGTGCTTTCGCCTACCATAAAAAACAGATCCCAAGTGTGATTGATTATATCCAGAAGCAGGAAATTCATCATCGGAAAACTACATTCATTGAAGAGTTTATAGAATTCCTGAAAGAGCACGATATAGAATACGACGACCGGTACATTTTCAGAGATATGATATGACTTTCCTTCACCATCGATAGGGCGTCCCTGACGGGACTTGAGGGCGTGGGATGTGGAGACTGTGTGGTTTTATATGAAGGTTGTTGCTTGTTGTGACTGTTACCGATAGGGCGTCCCTGACGGGACTTGGGGGCGTGGGATGTGGAGACTGTGTGGTTTTATATGAAGGTTGTTACTTGTTGTGACTGTTACCGATAGGGCGTCCCTGACGGGACTTGAGGGCGTGGGATGTGGAGACTGTGTGGTT
>JBMQEM010000027.1:0-33695 GCA_049363815.1 Bacteroidota bacterium | reverse complement strand
AGTTATTAGTTATTAGTTATTAGTTATTAGTTATTAGTTATTAGTTATTAGTTAAAAAAGTTGTTCAAAGGCCTTACATATACTTTCGCTATCTTACTACTGCTTTTGCTGGTGATACTTTCATTTCATTCGCGGTTTGCGGCTGATGATTATTATTTTCTTTTTCTTGAAAGAGAGCATGGAGTGATTGGGGGAACACTTTTCCAATACAACGATTTTAGCGGTCGTTGGCTGTGCCATCTTACGAGTATGACACTCTTAAAATTCTCCGGATTTACTTATTTTCTTCCTGCATTCTTTATATTTACGTTTGGAACTCTCTATCTGATCCTTTCTTCCTTGTTCTATAAAATTTATAGCAGATATGATGTTGATGAACGTGACTTTAACAGCGACTTCCCTCCCCTATTGATCATTGCATCTCTTGTTCTGTGTTCATTTTCTGTCGGGGAAAACTGGTTCTGGTTCATTAGTGTTACAACTTATGTATGGAGTCTTATTTTTGGACTAGTACTCGTTAATCTCTACCTGAATAATAAAAAACGGTTTTACACACCGGGCCTCCTGGTTTTTTCATCTTTATATATCGGTAGTGCCTCTGAATCATTTGCAGTTTTGTTGATTCTTTTTTCACTCTTACTGGTAACTTTCAAGATCAGGTCTGAAGGAATAGAAGCCTTCAAAGCAGATCCCAAAAACAGATCTTTGATCTTAATGACAGTACTTATTTTTTCATCGTTCTTACTTTCAACCCTTTCGCCAGGGACTTTTCATAGAAACAACTTACTACCATCTTTGTCCCTTATTCAAAAATCAGAAATCCTGTTCAGGTCATTCGGTAAAATTGTTTTACAATATATTCCTTCAAAAGCACATTTGTTCACTTTGTTCGGATTACCATGGATAGCATTTGGTTTTTATATTCAGGAAATGCAGCAGAGCAAATTAATATCTATTTTAAAAAATATTGCTATACTTCTTTTACTGACAGGAGTATCACTTTTTATAAGCCTGATTCCGACAGTTTTTATTCTGGGAGAAATAGGACCTGCAAGAGCACTATTGATCATAACACTTATACTGACAATTTTTTCAGCTATCTTTTTTACACTTGCAGGAATGTTCTTCAAGCGGGAATCACATATAATTAAAATAGGATCAATTGCTTTTTTCTTTTCTATCATTTACCTCTTTTATGAAAATTTCAATCAATACAAGGTCACCAAGGTATTCGCTGAAACGTATGATGAAAGAATGGCGCGTATTGATGAATTGAAAATCTCAGATTTCGAAGGTATTGCAGAACTCCCGCCGTTACCCTATCCGGGAATGTTGTATCATGCAGAATTTTCGTCTGACACCTCATTTTTTGTCAATCAACACTGGAAAAAAGGTTTGCAATTAAAATTTAATGTCGTTCTTGCGCGCTGATAAAATTAAAATCAAAAATTAAGATCATGATCCGAATACTTAAGGCACTCTGGGGAGTTTATGGCCTGATCATATTTGTCATTACGTTATTCATTGCCATCATTTGTTATTTCTTGATCTTCACTTTTGCAAAAAAGTCAAATGCATCCAGTGTAGCTCATCAATATGTATCCAGAAACTGGGCCAGGACACTCTTCATACTATTTGGCATCCGATTAAAAATTAAAAACAAACATCTTCTGAAAAAGGAAGAAACATATGTATTTGTAGCAAACCACTTATCCCAACTGGATATCCCTGCTGATGCCATTGCCACCGACCATGTCTTTAAATATCTGGCAAAAGAAGAATTGACAAAAATTCCTCTGATGGGTTATATCATCCGCAACCTTTATATTTCCGTAAACAGAAAAGATAAATTTGCGCGGGCAAAAAGTATGGAAAATATGCAGAAGAATATCCGTGACGGAATCTCTGTTTTTATTTTTCCAGAAGGCACCAGAAACAAATCTTCAGAACCATTACTCGATTTCCGGGATGGAGCTTTCCGTCTTGCTATTGAATCTCAAGTGCCGATTGCAGCTCTTACCTTATTGAATACCGGAAAATTACTTTCTCCCATGAGACCAATTGAATTGTCACCTGGAGTTATTAACTGCGTATGGTCGGAACCGATATCGACAAAAGGAATGACACAAGAAGATATTCCTGCATTGAAAGAAAAAGTTATTTCAGAAATGAAAAAGATCCTGAAAGGTGAAAAGGTTTAGTTAACAGATCTTTTTTCTGATTAATTTCCTTTATCATGCTGGTGACAATACAAAACACTCCGTTCACCAAAATTAGTGTTATTTCTTTTGCAGGTCTTCACACAAATTTTACATTTGGTAAATTGTGTATTCAAAAAAATCTCCTCTTCAAATTTGACCTCTCAACGATTTCCTCTTACCCGAAATATGAAAATAGCCTGCTCTATAATTATCTGTTTATTTTTTTCGCTTAATGCTATCAGCCAATTCTCTCCCGAATCAGATCCTCATCGTGGATTTTATCTGGATCATTTCCTGAGATTTTTTCCCGGAACGAATACTGTAGACACTTCCAGATCAATTCTTGGTGTTGATAAAGATTTTGACGGGATTTTTGAAAAAGAAGATGCTGTATTAAGATATGCGTGTGAAAATCACATTACCTATCTGGCAATGTATGATATGCACCGAACAATTGGTACAACGAAAACTATCTGGAATGAAAACACCAACCAGTTTGAGAATCCAGAAAAACACCTCTGTCGCTTTATTGAAAAAGCAAGATCCCAATATGGAGTAACACAAATTGGCACAGTTGGCGGGTCAACCAATTTCTTTGACAGTCTGGGTTCTTACCTTGACAGATACCCTGTAACCGCACCGGTTTTGCTTAGTGATGAAGTAAAGTCATCACCACATTTTAACCGGACACTTTCTTCTATAGAAACCAATTCTTATCCGACCAGAGAAGCACAGCAAGCCGGTGAATTCCTGAAACAGTGTATTCGTGTCATGAACTTCAATATTAATAATGCGTGTCAAAGTGATATCGATGTTTTAAATGTTGAATACGAATTCTGGGGCGATTGTACAGGAACTTTTTCTGATTTCACTGATATCGCAGAATCAATGAAAGCTCTTAAGGATAACTATAACTCCAGTCATCCTGATAACCCTATGATGACCGAAGCGTATCTTGCCTTCTTATATTTTTGTCCGGGACTCGCACAGGTAGTTCAAACTATTGATGGTTGTAATTCATGTTCTCCATGTCCAACTTGCTCCAATCCACACGAACCCTTGATCGACAGAGTACTTTATTCTGTGCTGCAGAATAATCCTTACACATTTTCCTTCAGTGACCAGAATTATTTCGAGCAAGGTGTAAGTCAGGACAGCACAGATTTCCACCCAATGCTTTATTCTGAATCCATGAATTTCGGAGGAGGATTCGATTACCTGGGTGCCTGGTTCCCTCTTGCTCCAACCAATACAATATTCTTTTCTGAAGAATATTATTTCTATCACTGGCTGAATCTGTCTGGTTCTGCATTGGGAACACCCAGACAAAATAATGTTCAGGCCGGAGGTGTTCATTGGTTTTCTCAATCGTACATGGTTGGCCATTTGGATAATCCAAAGATCATCCAGACACCCGGACCATTCTGCAGCAATGGCGATTCAACACTTATCTCATTAGACTATTATGGTCCTGATGAACCCGGAACTGATTATTCTTTCGCGATAACAAGAGATTCTGATGGTGCTATCGTTTATCCTACTAACGGAATTCCAAAAACCGGAACCTCAATCAGCACAATTTCCAATCCTGCTTACAGATCTATCAATTTCAGGGATACACTTATATTCCCGAAATGTTATTTACCGGATGGTGAATATACCGGTACGCTAAGTCTGAACTATAATCATAGCACCGGTTGCAATTACACTTCTTCGACAAAGATCCTTATTTCACCACAACCAAAAATTCAATTGGTTGGTGACAGTGTTTTCTGTGAAGGGAACAGGACATTTCTTACCGCTCCAGTCGGCGGTGTTTACGCATGGTATAAAAACGGAACTATTATTCCCGGCGCAACTTCAAGTACTCTTTCCGTTGGTGAAGACGGAGACTACTATTGTATTGTGAGTGGAACCACATGTAATGGAACATCTAACACTATTCATATTACCGTTCATCCGAATCCGGCTGCATCCTTAAATATAATCTGTAACGGCAATGGAACATATACATTAAAAACTGATCTTGAAAGTGCAAATCCTTCTTCAACTGATCTTACAGGAAATTCAGGTGTCACTTATCTATGGAGTACAGGAGAAACGACCGATCAAATTACTTTACCCAGACCAAGTTCTACTGACAGGATCTACGTAACAATTACAGATCAATACAGTGGTTGTACAAGGTTACGTCATACTGCATTGTTACCAAATCCAACAACATCGATCGTACCATCGATCACTGTCAATTCTGTACCGAGTTCTTCATGCTCTTCTGATGGTTCATTGACAGCAGTTGCAGGTAATGTTGTTGGAACAGTAGAATACTACTGGTCGAACGGCGCCCGGAGTCAGACCATCAACAATCTGCCCCCTGGCGATTATACAGTGGTGATGACATTATACTCCAATCCGTGTTCAGCCTTATCAACGATTTCCCTTGGCACTCCACCTTCAAATGGTCCGGTTGTGACACCAACAATAATTGATGCTTCATGCAATAATAAAAATGACGGATCAATTTCTCTGGCAATTTCAGGAGGCAATCCTCCTTTTACATTTAAATGGAAAAATATACCAAATGAAAACGGTTACAACCCATATCTTCAGAATCAGAATAATTTATTTTCAGGAAACTATATTCTCGACATAACTGATAATAACGGTTGTCAGTTCAATTATAATTTTGATGTCGATTACCAGTTCATTGCTCCAGCTGCAACTTCAGCAACTACACCTGTCACAATATGCGGCACTAACACCAATGGCAGTGCTACGATCACAGTGACCAGTGGCGGCGGACCATTTCAGTATCTCTGGAACGACAGTAGTCACCAAACCTCAGCAACAGCAATTAATCTTCCTGCCGGAACTGTATCAGTTGAAATCACAAATTCAAATGGATGCATTTCAACTTATAATGTCAGTGTTCCGACACAACAAATCAGTATCACACCTGCTCTTCTCGATTCATCTACTCTTTCGACTACCTGCATCAATGTATCTGATGCCAATATTTACCTTAATGTTTCCGGGGGAATCGCACCTTATAATGTAAATTCCCCATGGAGTATCGATTCAAATTTTATTTATCTGGAGAATCTGGGCGATACTACTCTATCACTGGTGATAACAGATGATTCAGGATGCGACATACAGCAAAATTTTACAATTACAGAACCGGTATTTACACTGACAACCAGCACTATTCCTTCCACTTGTATTGCATGTCCTAACGGAAAAATACTAATTACTCCGAACGGAGGTGTTCCTCCTTATACCTTTCAATGGACACCAACAACCGGTACAATGAATGGTGATACGATCATCGGATTAATTTCAGGAATCTATACTGTTTGTATAACGGATGTAAATAGTTGCTCTGTCTGTGTCACTGATACTATACTGGAAGATCCAACAACCGTTTCTGAGCAGCACAGACAGAATGCCATATTGATCTATCCGAACCCCAACTCAGGTGATTTTTTCATTCAGTCAGACTTTCATTCAGATACTGAATATTCATTATTAATTCAGGATATCCATGGCCGGACAACATTTACAAATCCGAAATTAAAAGGAAAATTAAACCGGATTGATCCATCCTTGAAAAATGGAATTTATGTTGTCGTTATCAAAACCGGTAATATTGAAATTTTCAGGGAGCGGATTGTAATTGTAAAGTAGATAGAATATATTGCTATTGAAATGCTGCACAAAAATAAATTTAATTCAAGACCGGGACCTGTATTCTTTTTAATCGTTCTAGTTAGCTGCTTTTTATCAAATGGATGTAATTTTCCAGGCGATCAAAATATTATTGAAACTTCCGGAAAGTTTATTTCAGTCAACGGTCATAATTTATGGATAGAAACTATGGGAAAGGGAAAACCTTTGTTTCTTATTGCAGGTGGCCCTGGTTCTTCTCATGGTGGCATGCATAGCTTTGACGGCCTTTGCGATTCATCTATGCTTGTCTTTATTGATAATTTTGGAAGAGGGAGGTCAGACACTGCTCTTATCCCCTCAGAATACTCTATAGAAAATGATGTAAAAGACTTAGATGCTATACGGCTTTCGCTTGGATTTGATAAAATAAATATACTTGGTCATTCTTATGGAAGTCTTGTTGCCCAGTCATATGCAGTAAATCATTCACAACATGTTGATCACTTGATAATCGTAAGTGGCTTATACAGTGGAAAAATGTGGCAAGAAACAAATATGGATTATAATTATATTTTTTCTACCCAAATGTCGGAAGTATGGGATTCAATTTGCATTTTGAGAGAAAAAGGATTTCGTTCATCTGACCAACAACACTTCAAATTATATGAAAAGTTTCCTTTAAGTCTGGTGCATGATTATTGTCCTGATCACGATTTCAATTATGAAGATAGTTGTGCAGTTACATTTAACCACAAAGTTTATTATCAGATCGTAGGTGATGATGGCGACTTCACTCTTTCCGGAGATGCAGCTAAATATGATATAACTGACCAGCTCAAGACCCTTGATATGGCAACTTTGATAATTGCCGGCAGATATGATCGTATGTGTAGTCCAAAGTTTACACTTCAATACAAGAAGTTCTGTCCACAGTCACTATTCCTGATGTTTGAAAATTCAGGCCATAATCCGCAAATCGATGAAAAGCAATTATTCATTGATGAAGTGAATGCCTTTCTGAAAAATTAAGCAATTTTCAATCCCGATATTTACTTTAAAATAATCTAAACCAATCCACAACAATCTTGTTACCTTTGCAGAAGTTAATCGCAAATTATGTATCGCAATACACAGCATTGGATCAAAACACTTGAAGAAAAAGGAGAATTGGTCCGCATCAAAGAATTTGTTAATCCCGAACTGGAGATCACTGAAATCACGGACAGGATCTCGAAACAATACGGACCGGCTCTCCTTTTTGAAAACAATGGAACTGATTTTCCTGTACTGATAAATTCTATGGGAACGGAACAGCGAATGGCCTGGGCATTAGGTGTTGAAAAACTGGATGATGTTGCTGTAGAAATTGAAAACTTAATTAAACAACTTACTACCCCTAAAGATAGCATTTTAGATAAATTGAAAATGCTTCCTACTCTGGGATCTATCGCTTCATGGATGCCGAAAGTGATCAGTGGAAAAGGTGAATGTCAGGAAGTGATCATGCAAGATCCCGACATTACAAAATTCCCGGTATTGAAATGCTGGCCGGAAGATGGCGGTCCTTTTGTTACACTACCGGTCATACACACAAAGGACCCTTTAACAGGTTTACGAAATGTTGGTTTATATCGCATGCAGGTCTTCGATCCAAAGATGACCGGAATGCACTGGCATCGTCATAAAGTAAGTGCAAGACATTTCAATGAATACAAAAAGCTTGGACAAAAAATGCCGGTTGCAATTGCATTAGGCGGGGACCCGGTTTATGCATATTCTGCTACTGCTCCACTTCCTGATGGTGTAGATGAATATATGCTTGCAGGTTTTATCCGAAAGAAAAAAGTTGAACTGGTGCAATGTCTGACACAGGATGTACAGGTTCCGGCAGATGCAGATATCATCATTGAAGGCTATGTTGATCCGAATGAAGATTATATTCTTGAAGGTCCATTTGGTGATCATACCGGTTATTATTCACTTGCTGATATGTATCCCAGATTTCATATAACCTGTATCACGCATAGAAAAAATGCTGTCTATCCCGCAACGATCGTCGGCATTCCACCCCAGGAAGATGCCTGGATCGGTAAAGCGACAGAACGAATATTTTTAGTGCCGATCAAAATGACAATGGTACCGGAAATTGTTGATATGGTTTTACCTGTCGAAGGTGTATTTCATAATTTAGTTATCGTTAAGATCAACAAGGACTACCCCGGACAAGCTAGCAAAGTAATGCATAGCTTATGGGGTGCCGGACAGATGATGTTTACAAAGATGATGGTTGTAGTCGATGGCGATGTGAACATTCATAACAGTGCAGAAGTCGCGAAATATGTAAGTGAGAATTTCGATCCTGCACATGACATTCACTTTACTCAAGGACCTGTTGATGTTCTTGATCACAGTTGCTCCGTTATGGCATTTGGAGGAAAGATTGGAATTGATGGTACGAAGAAAACTCACGAAGAACTTTCCGGAAGAATTTTATTCGGTTCAGAGAATAAATTATCAATTAATGCATCAGAAATCCAAAATGAATTTCCGGAGATAAAAGCTATTAATGACAAAGTGCTTAAGATGGGCATTTCCATTCTATTCATGTCAATTGAAAAGAACAGAAAAAATCATGTCAAAGAAATTTCCAAAAAATTATTTGCACGTAAAGAATTCGCACAGATAAAAACGATCATCTTTCTTGAACATACTTTTGATATTTCAGATACAGCTGATGCTGTCTGGAGATTTGCAAATAATGTCGATCCAAAGCGTGATCACATTCTGGTTGAAGATGAAACAGGAGTTACGCACTTGTCACTTGATGGAACAAGAAAAACAAAAGAGTTTGATGGCTTTCAACGTGACTGGCCTAACATTCTTGCTTCCGACGACAGAACGATTGCGCGTATCGATGAGATCTGGGACAAGCTTGGACTAGGAAAATTTATTGAGTCTCCTTCTAAAAAATACAGGGAACATTTGTATGAAGGTGGGGCGGTAGCGAAATAAATTCTACCAAACTGCTTTGGGGATCCGTTGGAAATAATCAAAGCTTAAAAATCTCCCGCAGATCTCGCAGATAAATCCGCAGATAAGGCGCAGATAGGTGCTGCATTTATTAAGGCATATGGATATGATGACTATTATTTAATAGAAATCAGATTTCATGGTTTCCTTCGCTGATAGATTTATTGGTGCTTTTAATTAAACTCTTTAATTACTTTCACAAGATCTGCGTTTTATCTGCGGATTTATCTGCGAGATCTGCGGGAGAAAAATTAAGCGCCATTTTTTAAACACTAAATTTTAAATAATTTTCGAAGCTCACTTCTTATAAGGATCATGCGATGTTCGTACAATCAGTTTAAAATCATCGATCCTGAATTTTTCTTTTCCGGGATTATAAAAATAGGCAGTTAACTTGTCGCCCTTTTTAACGTCGTGCGGAAACTCACCGCAGATCATCATAGTATACCACTTCCCTCCTTCTCTACAGTAATCTGTAAAAATAGAATTGTAATATTTATAGGAATGAGTTGAATCATCGAAGGCAATTACCATAGCTGCCTTCTCAGGAATTTTATCGAAATAAACTTTGGCTGAAAATGTTGCAAAGCGTTCTTCAGCTTGTGGAATGCTATCAATTGATGCTTTTAATGATGAGCTGAACATTTTTGTACTGTCCATCCACTCTGAATATTGTCCGGAAAAAGCTAATTCGTTATTCTCTTGGAAAGACTCCACATTCTCATCGTCATAATTATTCATGAATGAATAAATGACTGAATCTTCTTTCACTTCTACTTCCTTCTTCGAAAACAAATAGCAAGCTGCATTGAAATAAACAATTTTACTTTTCAGAAACGGATATTTCGTTCTGATCACTTCCTGAATTTCATACGGATGCATGCTATTTGTCCATGCATATCCGAATTCATCTGATGTACATGTATCAACAATTTGCAAAAGCCGCGCGTAATCTTTTGGACTTTCAATCTTGAAGATGATCGGTCTTGCTTTATTTTCCAACTTGGAAAAATAATAATCGAAATATGCAGGATTGATTACATTCACAACAACAGGAACATTTTCCGGAAATCCATGCACATCTTCTGCTAACTCTTTGAAAACACCAAAATGTTTTTTAGTGTAAAAACCGGAAGCAATGAGATTATACATTCCTGCCAGAAAGAAAATCATGATCACAGGAAGCTGGTATCTCATTATAAAACGCGGCGTAAATGAAAAGATGAAAAAGAAAAGAAATGGCAAAACAAATAACAACGTTGAAAATTGAATTACCGGATGCCCTAAAACCGAATAGAGATATGCAAGTAAAAAAACGAACATAAACCAAGACATAGACAGAATTCGCCAGCGGGTAATGTTTTCAGAGTATGCCGGAAATAAAACTCCAAGAATTATCCAAACGCAAGTCAATATGATCAATAACCACGACTGATTAAAAACGGCAAAAAGAAAATCCCATAAAAATGTTCTTTCCGGTGGTGCCAGCCAGCCGCCGATATCACCAGTTTTCATCTGTTCCTGAAAAATTCTCAATTCGGGAATAAATGAAATGAGCGCAATGCAACCGCCCAACAAATAAATTTTCACGTCTTTCTTCTGCACAAAAAATATTCCGCTCACACCGAGTATTCCGGCAAATGCAAAACTGAAATAATGATTGTGAATACACAAAACAGTACCGAGTACCCAGATCCACCAATATTTCAATCGACGCTTTCCATCCTCTGCAAAAAGAAAATAGGTCCAGCCGTAAGTTGCAAGCAGACAAAAAAACATTCCTGTACTATACATTCTTGCAATCTGAGTATACTGGATCACAAGAGAGCAGGTCGTAAAGGCAATTATCGTTAAGAGTCCAACAAAATCATTTGTCCATTTTTTACATATTGAATACAACAACAATGTTGAACCGAAAGCGCAAAGAACAAATGGTATACGGAGAAGAAATGCATCGTCACCGAATAATTTGATCCAAAAATAAATGTAAGCCTGAATTCCTGCCGGATGATAATCAATGTAAACACCTTTTACTATCATGTCCGAAAAAGTATCATAACGAGCGCGTGTAATTGCACTTAGCTCATCATTCGACAATGACAGATCTTTCAGGTTGATAAAATGAAGCACAAATGATACTGCCAGGATTAATATCAGCAGCAGATCATTTCGTTTCTTTATATCCATTTCAACAAGCTATTATTTCGAACGCTGACGAATCGCTTCATAAAGCATCACGCCACAGGCTACTGAAACATTTAAAGAAGAGATTGTTCCGGCTAAAGGAATACGCAGCAATTCATCCGCACATTTTATCAACTCATTGCTCACTCCATCTTCTTCAGAACCCATGATAATTGCCAATGGTCCGCTGAAATCAGATCTGAAATATTCTTCACTACCTTTTTCACTTGCAGCAACGACACGGATTCCGCTTTCCTGTAAATAGGCAACAGTGTGTTTCAAGTGGTTTTCACGACAAACAGGAATTTTACTCAATGCACCTGCTGAAGTCTTGATTGCATCTGCCGTTACCTGTGCCGCTCCCCGACCCGGTATCACAATTGCATGAACACCCGAACATTCAGCTGTCCGCGCAATTGCACCAAAATTTCGCACGTCTGTGATCCTGTCAAGGATAAGGATCAATGGCACCTGCCCTTTTTCAAATACAAACGGAACAATATCTGAAAGTTTATGATATGTGATCGAAGAAATATAGCAGACAACATCCTGATGATTATTACGGGTGATCCGGTGCAATTTTTCAATCGGAACTTCCGTATAGGTGATATTCTTTTCTTTGAGTAATTCTTTCAACTCGCCCATCAATTCTCCTTTTGCACCGCGGCAAATAAACATCCGGTCGATTTCTTTTCCGGCATGTATTGCTTCCATCACAGGACGAATTCCATAGATCAATTGAGTGTCTTCTTTTGGCTCCGGCCGACGGGAACGGAAACTGCCTTTGTTATTGTTGTTGTACATAATTTATCTGGTACTAATTAAAACTATTGAATGCCCTTCCCTGACGCCATGTTTCGACGGCACGGTACCAATTGCTTTCATAAATTGGTGCTCTTGACAAGGTCATATCGTTTGGTGTAAACGGATTATTTACTTTTATAAAAAAGAAATTCAAAGCTAATGCACTGTTTGGAGTTCCATAGATCCAGGTTTCTGAATCTGCACCAAGATACAATGTGGTCGGAGCTCCGAAGATAACATATATCATTCCGCGGTCTGTTCTCCAACCTTCAGTATAGGATGTAAAGAACTTATTTGCATCCTGAACGCGGCCATAATATTTCCTGATCAGTGCCCGGGTCTTTTCTTCTGATCCGCCTCTTGATAACCAGAAATTGTCAACAGCAGTTTTCAGGTTCGTTGATTTCTGCATTTCTTCAAATTCCTTTTTTGAAGTAAGATACCGGAGTGATTCTAATAGTTGCTGTTGCTTCGAGACATTCGGAAATCCCGCCTCAAATCGAAAGATGGTTCCACCTTCTTTAGCTGAGGTATCGGATTGCAAATGATAGAACCCCTCTTCCGGAAAACAAATCAGAGTGGAATCATTTACATTTACCTGAAAAACACTATCCGGTGTGTAGTCAAATTCTGTTTTTATCTCGAATGAAAAAGGTGGTGCAGGAAGTAAAAACTGACGTTTATAATGTTTGCACCACAATGTCTTTACACCAGGATCCTTATAATGGATCATAAAACTATCCGAATGATTAAAATAATTTTTCATCATTATTCGACCTGCTGTGTCTGCGAAAGCCAGGTCATTCCTTGATAACGTACTGTTTATTTCCAGGGGAATAAAATAATCTTCATAAGCACCTTTGTTCAGATCATAAATGACTATGCGCATTTTCAATCCTCCATTTTGTTTCGTTGGGACTTTCATAGATAAGACCTGTTGCGTTGACTTATCCTGAATATCGAAGGAAAAAATTGTAGACGTACTATCCAAAACTTTCAGGTCGTCATATGAGCGGACGATTTCTGCTATGATCTTTACAAATGACTTATATCCATTATCTGCCTGCCTGACATAAAGGAATTCTTCCGGGAGCAATTTTAAATACAAATTTACTGATGAATCTTTCTGATTCCAGACAGTAAATTCAGGGTGGTAGACATTATCATTTGGTTTATAATAGGAGGCCAGATTTGTATTGCTTAAATCCCGGGTTGTGAAACAACCGGAAAACACCAAAATCAGAAAAGAAGCAAGTAAAAGTCTATTCATCATTATTCTTCTTCTATGCTTTCCTGTGCTTTCTCCAAAATGGAAGGCGGAAGATCCTTTGTCGATTTCGCTCCCAGTTTTTTAAGGTCTTCTACTCTCTTCACAAGATTTCCTGATCCTGAGGACAATTTATTCATGGCATCTTCGTATGATTTTTTAGCGCCATTCATTTTCGTTCCGACTTCAATGAGGTCATCAACAAAGTTCTTGAATTTATCATACAGTGCGCCGCCTTGCCTTGCGATCTCAATTGCATTTCTTGTCTGTCTTTCCTGTTTCCAGATGGATGAAATCGTTTTCATTGTAGCCAGTAATGTCGAAGGACTAACAATCACAATTTTTCTATCCCATGCAAAAGTGAACAATTCATTATCAGCCTGAACAGCCAGCCCGAAAGAAGATTCAATTGGCATGAACAACAAAACAAAATCCGGAGTATTTATACCTATCGATGTCTGATAATTTTTATCACTCAATCCTTTAATATGAGAACGGACTGAGAGGATATGATCACGCAAATATTTTTCCCTGTCCTCATCAGTGATGGCATTTACCATTGCATCATAGGCCACTAAACTTACTTTCGAATCAATAACAATATGTTTGTTATCGGGAAGGTTGATGATTATATCAGGTTGAATGCGGCGACCTTCTTCGTTGGTGGTGTTATACTGAACTTCATATTCAGAACCTTTCACAAGACCGGAGCGCTCAAGGATCCGTTCAAGGATGACTTCACCCCAGTTACCTTGCTTCTTGGTATCGCCTTTTAAGGCCCGGGCCAGATTGTTCGCTTCATCCGAGATCTGCTTATTCAACTCAATCAGGTTTTTTATCTCCCCTTTCAGAGTATGTCGTTCAGCAGATTCTATTTTGTATGACTGTTCAACTTTCTGTTCGAAGTCTTTGATCTTTTCCCGTAGTGGAGTTAGAATCACATCAAGATTGGTACGGTTCTGCTCAACAAATTTCAGGCTCTTCTCTTCAAGTATCTTTGAAGAAAGATTCTCAAATTCCATAGTAAATTTCTTTTGCAGATTCTCGATGTCAGCCTTTTGATTTTCGAGTTTGTCGAGATAGTTATTGACCATCTCTTGCTTTGCAGCAAGACTTGAGCTTAATGAAATGATTTGCTGGCGCTCCTTCGATAAGATGTCTTCTGAATTTTTCTGCTGAAGAACCATTTGCTGAATTCTGTCAGACATCACACTCTTTTCCTTCTCCAATTCTGTTAACCTGCCCTGTAATTCTTTCTCTGTTACACTTGGCTTATTCCTGACGTAAAAATAACCAACGACTGCACCAAGTAACAATCCGACTAATAAAAATACAATCTCCATACAATGAGGCCTTTAAAATGGTATAGAAGCAGAATTTATCTGCTTGATGTTTGTAAATTTACAAATAAATTCTTGCCAAAAACGTTAGAATCCGAGTCTGCCAATGAAAAATTTCCTCCTTATCTGGATGTATCTCCTGATAACCCCATTTCGCTTATTTTCTGCTGAATACATCTTGAATATCAGACCCGAATCCTGGAACATTGTCCAGAAAGGTTATTACATCAGCGACATTCGTGACGCCCGAAAAGACAAATCGATCGGTACAGTTATGGTTATGGGAAAATTAATGGATGCCGGTTTTAAAAATTCGATAAGCGGCGACCTGAAAAATCTGGTGCATCAATCATTATCATTCGACTCAACAAGCATTCCTGTAATAATGGAAATAAAAAAATTCCGCCTGGAGGTGAAAGGTAATCAGATGAAACATCAGGATATGCTTGATTTCTCCATTCGGTTTTACAGAGAAATTGATGGCGAAATTTTTGAACTCTTTGAGTTGAACGGAAAACCACAAATGAATGTCCAGGGAAATATTCCGGATGTAGCTGAAAAAAATATTCTTGCAGCAATGAAACAATCACTACTGAATTTTGATTCGTGGATGAAAGAAAACCTGAATATTCCGCCAATGGCAGAAAAGGTGGTTGTTGAATTTTTACCCAATATCCTACTGAAACCAGATGTTGGTGATACTCTTATCTGGAGTGAAAGTTATCAACTTGCCTGGACAGATTTTCTTGGTCCGGTCAGGACTTCTGACTTTGCAGCTGAAAGTAATTGCATGTTCAATTATAAAGCAAGGCCTGAAATCCGGAATGGAATACTAACGCTATATGTAAATTTTGACGCCTGTTTTATCAAAGGAAGTTCATGGGTAAAAGACGCTGGGGAAAAAGACTCGTTATTACTGCACGAGCAATATCATTTCAATATCTGTGAAATGTATGCCCGACGCTTCCGGAAAAAACTCATGAATATGGCTCTGCGGCCGATGAAAATTGAACAACAGGTAAAATCACTTTTCGATGAAGTATGGACGGCATATGTTCAGGCACAAAATGACTACGATGAGCAAACGCGTCACGGCCTCATTACAAGTGAACAAAACAGATGGATGCGGGAAGTTGATGGTGAACTAGCGCAGTAACCGTTTATTTCTTTAAACTTAGATCTAAATTTGTCTGGAAGAGTTCAAGGTTCAAAGTTCAAGGTTCAAAGTTGCCTTGTAGTCACCTACGAAGCCAACTTTGAACTTTGAACTTTGAACCTTGAACCTTGAACTTTGTATTAATATTTAAAATACAATCACCATATACCCCTTCTGCTCCAGTGGTGCAGTTGGTACATTATTAAAGAGCGCGCTTTCGGCGGCTTGTTTGGCTTTTGTTTTCAGGTATTCGCTGTTTGTAGTTGATCCGGGAGCGCCGGGAATTGCTTTCATGACGTGACCATATTTATCGATCGTCACATCAACGACAACGGTTCCTTTTTCCTGAGTTAAATTATCGACACGTGGAGCCTTTGAGATAATTCTGTCTGCTACTTTATATCGAACCATGTACGAACCGGACATCACCTGCTTTTCGCCGATTTCTTTCTGTACACTTGCTGTCGATTCCCCTCCTGCTGATTCCCCAACTTCACCGAATGTAATAGAATAGATCTCTGAAGTTTTTATTTTCATTACATTCCCTTTATAAAGAAAATTAACTACTCCATTGGCAAGTGATTCTACTTTTCCGTTCATCTTCTCGCCGGACTTCATGGCAATGATCTGTTGTGCATTCACCTGACTACAGCAAGCGATAAGTGCAATAAAAATTATCTTTTTCATTTTTTAGGAATGGTTTTACACAAAATTAGAAAGCCTGAAGCAACATATGCATCTACTTTGTGATACTTTTCAACATTAAACGAATATTAATGCTGAAAATTGAATACCGTCATGTAGCATACCATGGGACAAATTCAATATCTTTCAAAACCATAATAAATCAGAATGAAGCGGTTCAAATATCTGTTACTACTTGTTTTCTTCATCTTCACCTCCAAATTCATGGAGGCATTAAGTCTGCAGGAAATAATTCCTGCTGGCTATGAGTTAAGAGATAGTATTTCAGGAAATCTGAATAACGACCAATTTCAGGATCTCATCATCGTTCTTAAACGTAACAATGAAGACAGCCTAGCTGCCATCAGTGAATTTGCAGTTAAACGTGAAACGATCATACTTTACGGAGACCCATCCGGTTATTCAGTCGTTGCCAGAAATATGAATGTTGTTTATTGTGTTACTTGTGGCGGTGTGATGGGCGATCCGTATGAAGGTATCACTATCAATAATGAAACATTCTCCGTTTCACATTACGGCGGCAGCACCTGGCGCTGGGGCAGGGTTACAACATTCGCAAAAAATACAAAAGGCACCTGGGTACTTACTGAAGATGAGAATGAATCTTTCAATGCTGTGAATCCTGATGTAACCAATGAAACCACCATTACCACACCAAAAGATTTTGGAGTGATCACCTTCGAACAATTTGATATAGACAAAGAATGAAATTAAGTTCAATTGCATTATCCATCATATTCATCCTGATTTATTCTTCCGTGTTTGGACAGGAAAAATTTACCATCAGGAAAGAATTTCGGGCTGAGTGCTCCGGCAGCAACAAATCTCTTCAATCGACGGAAGAATATGATCAGTCCCAAAAAATCAGATCATCCGTTCATCCGAAAAGAAAAACTGAATTTGTGTACGATTCAACCGGAAATTTAATTTCAAAGATCCATAAGGACGATAATGGAAAATTGCTCCGGTACAATAAGATCTATTACAACGACCAGAATGAATATTCAGTTGATACTCTTTTCAGTGGCGACAGCACAGCAACGATGATCTTTAAAAGGCGGCATTCTAAGAGAGTGAATGAGGATATTATTACATGGGATAATCTTGTTCAAAAAGGTTCTACAGTAATTCAAACTATAAAACTGGATGATCAGAAAAATGAAATTGAAAATGCTATCTGCACTTCGTCCTCGGAATGTACTATTTCCAAAAACACTTATTCAGGAAAAAAATTAATGAGAACAGAAGTGTTCAGACGGGAAGAAATGAACCGTAAACCTGTATTGATCGAAACTCAGAATTTTGAATATGATTCAGCAGACAGATTATCAAAAATTATCTTTACCAATGAGATCGACAGAATGTGTGACCATCTCCTGCTCTACTCTTATGAATAATTTTTGATAATGTTAAAAGGGATTCATCATATTGCAATTATTGTTTCCGATTACGAACGTTCAAAAAAATTCTATACTGAAATTCTTGGACTGAAGATCCTTGCAGAAAATTTCAGAAAAGAACGCAATTCCTACAAACTCGATCTCGCTGTCAACGGAGAGTATAAGATCGAATTGTTTTCATTCCCTTCGCCTCCGCTGAGAGTCAGTCAGCCGGAAGCAACAGGACTCAGACATCTAGCTTTTTCTGTGAACGACCTTGAGGAAATTATTGCCAGGTTAAAACAATTTGATGTAGAATCTGAACCAATCCGTATTGATGAATTTACCGGCAAACGGTTTACTTTTTTTGCTGATCCTGATGGGTTGCCGATTGAGCTTTATGAAAATGCTTAAGATCAACACAAGAACACAAGTTCACAATAAGAGCACGGAATTAAAATGTAATAGATTCCGTGTTCTTATTGTGAACTTGTGTTCTTGTGTTTTTTTTCACATTTCTCAACTTTCTGATCAGAAGTTATTTAAGAATCTAGCAATAATTCCCCCTTCAATTCGTCTCCCAAATTGATACCTTTGCCCCATCTATGAAATTATTACTTTCCTACCTTAAAAAATACAACAAATTAGTCCTTTTAGCATTAGTTCTGGCTGCCATCAACCAGTGTTTTTCGTTAATGGACCCGGTTATTGCCGGAAAAATGATCGATAAATTCGGTGTGGGCCATAAAAATTACGCCGGAGACACACAAAGGTTTATCAATGAGATCCTGATCTATCTTGCCGCTTTGGTAGGAGTTGCCATGGTATCCCGGATTGCGAAAAACTTTCAGGATTATTGTGTTAATGTAGTCGTACAGCGCACCGGAGCGGATATGTATAAAGATGGTATCAGTCACTCGCTTGAATTGCCTTACCATGTTTTCGAAGATCAACGAAGTGGTGAGACGCTGGGCAAACTTCAAAAAGTCCGAAGCGACTCTGAAAAATTCATTGTTTCATTTATCAGCCTTGTGTTTCAGATCCTGGTAGGATTGGTTTTCGTTATCGTTTACTCTTTCACTGTACACTGGCTGATCGCACCTGTCTTTTTGGTAACAGTTCCACTTCTTGCTATGATCAGTAGCGCATTGAGTAAAAACATTAAAAAGGTCAGTAAAGAAATTCTTAAAGAAACAACTTCACTGGCCGGCTCAACAACTGAATCATTACGAAACATTGAGCTTGTAAAAAGTTTAGGCCTGGCCGGACAAGAAATTGAAAGGTTGAATTCTACGACTGGCAAGATCCTCAAACTTGAATTAAAAAAAGTACGCTTCGTCAGAAGTCTTTCCTTCATCCAGGGAACAGCTGTAAATTTACTTCGAACGTCTTTTGTTTTTTTACTGTATTACCTGGTTTTCAGAGAAAATATAACGCTCGGACAATTGATGACATTAACGTTCTTCAGCTTTTTCATCTTCGGGCCATTACAGGAACTTGGAAATGCAATTGCTATTTATCGAGAAGCTCAGGCATCATTACAGAATTTTGAAGAAATTCTCAATACGCCGCTTGAACCTCGTCCTGCAAATCCACAAAGTATTGGCAAGCTGGAGGAATTACGTTTTGAAAATGTAGCCTTCAGACATCAGACCTCAAAGCAATTTGCTGTAGAGAACATCAACTTCACTGTTCATAAAGGCGAAAGCATAGCTTTTGTTGGTCCATCGGGTTCGGGTAAAACGACTTTGGTTAAATTACTTGTGGGACTTTATCTTCCTGAAGATGGAACGATCTACTATAATAACGTTGCCGGCACATCAATAGAAAAAGATGAATTACGGGAGCAGATAGGATTGGTAACTCAGGATTCACAGCTTTTCAGCGGATCAATTCGTGAGAATTTACTTTTCGTAAATCCGAAAGCAACCGATGAAGAATGTCTGGCCGTTTTGAATAAAGCAGCTTGTCAGAGTTTAATGCAACGCGCTACCAACGGACTCGACAGTGTGATCGGTGAGGGTGGTGTAAAAGTTTCCGGCGGAGAAAAGCAGCGGTTGTCAATTGCCAGGGCATTACTTCGTCAGCCGAATTTGCTCGTCTTTGATGAAGCTACCTCTGCTCTGGATTCGATTACTGAAGAAGAGATCACAGGAACGATCCGTCGGTTGTCAGATCACAACGACCATATTACGATCATGATCGCCCATCGTTTGAGTACGATCATGCATGCGAATAAAATTTTCGTTCTGGAAAAAGGGACTATTGTAGAATCCGGCAGTCATGAAGAATTACTTTCATCCAAAGGACTTTACTATGCCATGTGGAGGCAACAAATCGGAGAAAGAAAGCGTACAGACACTGTATCCGCGAATGGAAACGGTACTCCAGTTCATGCGTAATTTCTAACAACAAATGCTTGAAGAATTAAGTCGGCAACTTCGTCAGCGGCTGGTACTCCCATTACCCGGAACAGAGGCCCAATACAAAATGGCCAATGCAGAACGAAGGGTCAATAGCAGCCGTATCAAAATTCCCGACGACCACCGCAAAGGAGCTGTCCTCATTCTTTTATATGAGGATGAAAACAAGGTTTGTTTTCCACTTATTATGCGACCGGAGTACGATGGTGTCCATAGCGGACAAATCGCTTTACCCGGCGGCGGATTTGATGCCGGCGATGAAACACTACAAAACACAGCCTTAAGAGAAGCCCAGGAAGAGATTGGAATTTTCAAAAATGATGTCGTCATACTCGGCGCACTCTCACCACTCTATATTCCTCCAAGTAATTTTTTAGTTCACCCTTTTATCGGCATGCTTTCTTACCGCCCGCATTTCGTACCTGACGAAACAGAAGTTGCTGCAATTTTTGAAACCGATCTGGAAAGTGTTATGGATGAAACCCTGGTTGGCGAAAAGATCATCAGGCTCAGCAATGGCATGGAGATCAATACTCCTTTTTTTAATATTCAAAAACAAACGGTCTGGGGAGCAACGGCGATGATCTTGAGTGAGGTGAAGTCAGTGCTTTATG
Source organism: Bacteroidota bacterium (assembly GCA_049363815.1). GTDB lineage: Bacteria > Bacteroidota > Bacteroidia > AKYH767-A > 2013-40CM-41-45 > JADKIH01. The sequence continues at coordinate 12,923 of JBMQEM010000027.1, read as the reverse complement.
AAATTGGGTTTTAGCATTTGAAAATTGCAATTAGGAATTGGACCAGCGGATTAGAATTCACTATTGTCTTGTAAATAATTTCATCTGAAAAAATATCCCGAATTCAAGTCGTTACTTTCAAATACATATCTGAAGATACTTCCTACTTTTTGCTCCTAAAACACTCCGAAATATGGTCATCCACCATCCCGGCAGCTTGCATATATGCATAACAAATAGTTGAACCAACGAACTTAAATCCTCTGGCATACAGGTCTTTACTCATTTCATCTGATTCTTTTGTTTTTGCAGGAACCTGTTTTGGAGAACTGAATTTGTTCCGGATCGTTTTACCTTTTGTGAATTGCCAGATGTATTTATCAAAGGTTCCAAACTCTTTCTGGATCGCTAAAAATGCTTTTGCATTGGAAACGGTGGCAACGATCTTCAGACGGTTTCTGATGATTCCGGCATCTAGCATTAGCTTTTCGATCTTGGCATCTTTGTACCTGGAGATCTTTACAGCATCGAAATTGTCGAAGGCTTTACGGAAATTTTCACGTTTGTTGAGGATGGTACTCCAACTCAATCCGGCCTGAAAGGAATCAAGGACAATATATTCAAAATGCAAGGCATCGTCATGAACGGGAGTTCCCCATTCCTGATCATGATATTCCATCATCAGAGGTGAAGAAAGACACCATGGACAGCGAGTCAGTTCCTTTGCCTTTGCCATAAATGAATATTAAGCGGGAGTCTGTGCGGCTTTCCGTGCTTTCTCTTTCATTCCTTCGTAAGTCACTGAACCCGGACGCTCCAATGGATGTCCAAGTGCGCGATCCCAAAGCAATGAAGCCATTACCCCAAGAGAACGACTTACACCGAAAAGTACTGTGTAGAAATCGTACTCTTCCATACCATAGTGGATCAAAAGTGCTCCGCTGTGAGCATCCACATTCGGCCATGGGTTCTTTATCTTTTTGATACCTGATAAGATCTCAGGAACCACTTCATAAACCATTTTTACGATCTGACAATTTTCATCATCAGGCATGTATTTCTGAGCAAACTCCATTTGTGCAAGAAAACGAGGATCGGTCTTGCGAAGAACAGCATGACCATAACCCGGAACAACCTTTCCTTCTTCGATCGTTTTCATGACATAATCTTTCAACTGCTCTTTGGTTGGCTTTGCTCCATCGTAGTAATTGCGAAGGTCCATGATCCAGCGAACAACTTCCTGATTTGCCAAGCCGTGCAACGGGCCAGCCAATCCATTCATACCTGCTGCAAAAGCAAGATAAGGATCACTCAAAGCTGAACCTACAAGATGTGTTGTATGTGCCGAAACATTTCCGCCTTCATGATCACAATGAAGAGTCAGATACAAACGCATCATCCGCTTCATATCATAATCATCGTATCCTAACATGTGAGCAAAATTTGCTGCCCAGTCCAGTTTATGATCCGGTTCAATGTGCACGTTGTTCTTATAGATACGTCTGTAGATATACGCTGCAACTCTTGGAAGGCGAGCGATCAGATTCATTACATCTTCGTAACAAGCCTCCCAGTAATCTTTTTTATTTAAACCTTTCCGGTATGCTGCTGCAAACACCGATTCAGTCTGAAGTGCCATGATGGCAATACTGAACTGTGTCATCGGATGGGTTGTCAAAGGAAGCGCATCCAGTGTATCGAATACGTGTTTCGGAACATTACTCCGGCGGGCCCAGGCATTACTCACATTTACCACATCATCATCAGTCGGCATATCACCGATCAGCATCAGATAAAAAATTCCTTCCGGAAGTGGTTCTGTATCGCCATGTGCTTTTGGGAGCTTCTCCCGCAATTCAGGAATACTATACCCTCTAAAACGAATACCTTCATCCGGATCTAGTTTACTGGTTTCAGTAACCATTCCGATCATTCCCTTCATTCCACTGTACACCTGTTCAATGGAATATTGACCAATGATATAGTGTCCATTGTTTTTAATGAAGTCTTTCGTTTCCACTGCCATTGGCAAAGCCACTCTGGCAAAAGCATCTTTTATTTTATCCGTTTTCACTTATGAATGATTATTGTATCTATGTTCTACTAAAGACAACGGCTTATCGCCCGATCGCCTTTTCCAAATTATCTTTTTTCTTTCCACCTTCCAGGTTGATCTCCGGAAGTACAAGCACTACACTTACGATAAAGGCCAGAAGAAGCAAGATCCAGACGAGGGTGGTCAGCTTTTTCTTTGTGCCGGATCTTTGAAGGAACGGTTTTTTCTTTTTAACCTTCACACGCTTTCTCAACCGACCTGAACGTGGCGATATCGAATATTCTCCGGAGGCAATTTTATCTAAGGTATCCTGATCCATTTAACAGCTTACGCAAAAGAAGGTTTATTTGCTTACAAATTTAAAATCTTTTCCGCCAAATCTAGCATTTGTTCCTAAAGCTTCTTCAATTCTTAGCAATTGATTGTATTTAGCGATCCGGTCTGAACGACTTGCTGATCCGGTCTTGATCTGACCGGTATTCAGGGCCACCGCCAGGTCAGCGATTGTGACATCCTCCGTCTCGCCACTTCTATGACTCATTACAGCGGTATAACTGTTATTTTGAGCCATTGTCACTGCATTTATTGTTTCTGTCAAGGTTCCGATCTGGTTGACCTTTATAAGAATTGAATTCGCTACTTTATCTTTTATCCCACGGCTCAGTCTTTTCACATTGGTAACAAAAAGATCATCGCCGACTAACTGGATCTTTGAACCAACGGCATCGGTTAAACGTTTCCAGCCATCCCAGTCATCTTCTGCCAGACCGTCTTCAATAGAAACGATCGGATATTTTTTCACCCAGTCAGCCCAGTAAGCTGCCATCTCTGCCGGCGATAACTTATCTCCGGTCGATTTTTTGAAAATGTACTTTCCTTCTTTTGCATCAAAAAATTCTGATGCTGCCGCATCCATTGCTATGAATATGTCCTTACCCGGCGTATATCCGGCTTCTCCGATTGCATCAAGTACAGACTGAATTGCCTCTTCATTTGACTTCATATTTGGGGCAAATCCGCCTTCATCTCCGACGTTCGTTGAAAGTCCTTTTTTCTTTAATACTGCTTTCAGATGATGAAACACCTCAGTGCCCATTCTTAAGGATTCCGAAAAAGAAGAAGCGCCGATAGGCATTACCATAAACTCCTGAAAGTCGATACTATTGTCTGCATGCGACCCGCCGTTCAGAATATTCATCATCGGAACAGGAAGCATGTTTGCATTCACTCCACCTACATAACGATACAAGGGCTGACCGGTCTCAATTGCTGCAGCTTTTGCAGCAGCCAGACTAACTCCCAGAATTGCATTGGCACCAATATTTGATTTATTTTCAGTGCCATCCAGTTCGATCATTCGAGCATCGATCACTCCCTGTTCAGAAACCGGAAAACCTTTCAGTTCATCATTCAGTAATTTATTGACATTGTGTACGGCTTTCAAAACACCTTTTCCAAGATAATTTTTCTTGTCCCCATCACGTAACTCAACAGCTTCATGTACACCTGTCGAAGCTCCACTGGGTACTGCAGCGCGACCTACTACACCGGCATCAGTGATCACATCAACTTCAATTGTCGGATTTCCCCGTGAATCAAGGATCTGTCGGGCATGTATGTTTTCTATGTAACTCATATGTCTTTTCAAAAATGCATTGCAAAATTAAAAAAATACCTTACCAATGGAAATAAAAAACCACCCATAATTGCGCTCCCGGGATCCCTGATCAGCGTTCCGGGATTTGAATTCTGTCAACCAAGTCTGTTTCATCTGAATGTCAGCTTTTTAAGAATATCCCATCACCTTGAGATCAGAATTTACTGAACGAATCAATCGCTGAAATCACAGGAATGTCTAAATTCGCCTCGTGGATAAACTCTTCGCTGTCACAAATTATTTGAAATACCGGATAAAAGGCGGTACTGCGCATGACATTCACTCACCTTTTGTTTTTGATCTGCTCAACAATGTTATCCGTGACCAGACACCGTACTATTCTTTCGTACCTATTGAAGAATTGCGACAACATTTACTCTCTGACGAAAGGGAAATTTCAGTCACTGATTTTGGTGCCGGTAGTAAGCTTAAACCTTCTTCAAAAAAAGTCAGTGAGATCGCCAAAAATTCCCTGCAGGAAAAAAAATATTCTCAACTCATTTTTCGTCTGGTCAATTTTTCTGATTCGAAAAACATTCTTGAACTTGGAACTTCGCTAGGGATCACATCACTCTATATTTCCAATGCCGCTAAGAAAGGAAAACTGACCACTCTTGAAGGATGTCCGGAAATTGCAAAAATTGCAACCGAGAATTTTAAAAAAATGAATGCTGAAAATATTGAACTGGTTACGGGTGATTTTAAAGAGACCTTACCCTCCACCCTTGACAAAATGGAGACCATTGATCTGGTCTACTTCGATGGCAACCACAGATTACAACCGACACTTGATTATTTCAATTTATGCCTGAAGAAAAGAACTTCCAACACTGTTTTTATTTTTGACGACATCTACTGGAGCAAAGAAATGAAAACAGCATGGGATTCGATCATTAAAAGCAAAGAAGTAACTGTAAGCATCGATCTCTTTAAGCTTGGTATTGTTTTCTTCAGAAGCGGAATTCCGAAGCAGCATTTTCAGTTGAAGTTTTAAGGCTCCTGAAGGTATTAGGTTATGGACTAATTAGTCAAATCATGGTTTCGTAGGTTATTTGTGTTTGCAAATGCATATTTGACCTTTGACATGAGTAAAAACACTTCCGGAAATAACATTTTTATAACAATATACTTCTTACTTTAGCCTCTCCATATCTATACATTTTATGACATCAAAAGCGCTTCTTGAACTTAAAGGCATTGCTAAAAAATATACCATTGGAACAGAAAATGTGAATGCACTACGATCGATAGATCTTTCTATTTTCAAAGGTGAATATGTCGCATTAATGGGGCCTTCCGGTTCGGGAAAATCCACTCTGATGAATATCATCGGTTGTCTGGATACGCCTTCTGCAGGAACTTACTACCTGAATGGAAATGAAGTGAGCACGATGAGTGACAATGATCTAGCAGAGATCAGAAACAAGGAGATCGGTTTCATCTTTCAGACTTTCAATCTGGTTCCCAGAAGTAATGCACTGGACAATGTTGCACTTCCACTCGTCTATGCAGGGATCTCAAAAGCCGACAGAAATGAAAGAGCTACCCGCGCACTGACTGATGTTGGGTTGCAGGACAGGATGACTCATAAACCCAATGAGCTCAGCGGTGGACAACGACAACGCGTTGCTGTCGCAAGAGCTTTGGTCAATAATCCTTCTATCATCCTTGCAGATGAACCTACAGGGAATCTCGATTCAAAGACTTCAGAAGAAATTATGAATTTGTTTGAAGAGATCCACAAAAACGGAAACACCATCATTGTCGTCACTCACGAAGAAGATATTGCACGCCATGCGCATCGCATTGTAAGGATCAAGGACGGCATGATCGAATCGGATCAACAGAACGACATCCTGTTAAATGAAAATGTAAAAATCAACTGATTCCCCTATGAAGATCTATACAAAAAAAGGTGACGAAGGTATGACCTCACTTATTGGCGGAACCAGGGTTTCAAAAGCTTCATTGCGAATCGATGCTTATGGAACCGTTGATGAATTGAATTCTTATATCGGATGGGTGAGAGATCTTTCCGGAGAATTTGCAGATCAAAATTTACTGATAGATATTCAGGACAGACTTTTTACTATCGGCTCACATCTGGCAGCAGATCCTGAAACTTCGAGAATGAAATTACCTGAATTAAGGGAAGAAAATGTTGCCGAACTTGAAAAGGCAATGGATGAAATGGAAAGTCAGCTGCCGGAAATGAAATCGTTCATACTTCCGGGTGGACATCAGGCCGTTTCATGTACACATGTTGCACGTTGTGTTTGCAGAAGAGCCGAACGCCTCACAGTTCATTTGAATTCTGATACTCCTGTCAATCCGCTGATCATAAAATATCTTAACCGTTTATCCGACTACCTTTTTGTACTCTCCCGATTCCTGACCATGAAATCCGGAGCCGTTGAGACCCCATGGAAGGCAAAAGTCTGACAGGACGGGATAAATTATCCCCAAATCCCCGGTTCCTACATTTTCCGAGTTCGCTATGTACTCAAAATCAAACATTTCCGCTTTTAAGTATGATTTTTTCCTACTTGAAATATTACACTAGGTTTTGAAGTATATTTTTATACTTTTGCCACCCAATAAAAAAGAATAAACAATTTATAATTTCATATGTACTGGACCCTTGAATTAGCACAACACCTGGAAGACGCTCCATGGCCTGCGACTAAAGACGAGTTAATTGATTACGGAATCCGTTCCGGTGCTCCTCTTGAAGTAATCGAGAACCTTCAGGAACTTGAAGATGAAGGCGAAGCCTATGAAAGTATCGAAGAGATCTGGCCGGATTATCCGACGAAAGATGACTTCTTCTTCAATGAAGACGAATACTGAAATCAAATTCATAAGTCAGAAGTTAAAAGAAAATACAGGACTGCAGGTTGCAGTCCTTTTTTGTTTCCAATACACCATGAGAAAAGTATAAGATGAATGTTGGCAATAACTTTGAGTAATCACTTTTATTACCTCTTACAACTTTCTTTCTGAACAATCTTCTCACTGTGTATTTCCTTAAAACTTTTCATGATTCTTTTTTGAGACTGCTTCAATTTTATTAATTTTAAATTCTTTCCCAGATAAAATTCACATGAAAGCCACACTACTCTGTTTGTTTACAATCATCATAACCCTGAATTCATACAGCCAGTCTATCTTCCAGACAGCATATGGAAACAATGACATAGAAAAAATTATTTCCGTTGTTAAGGACAGTAATTACTATTACATCGTTGCACAATGCACTACGACTTCCAGTTTTGATACAGACATTTCTTTTTTCTGTATCGATAATGACGGCGGCTTGTTATGGTCTGTTATTCTTGGAACGAATAAGAACGATTATGCAAAAAGCCTGATCAGGACCTCTGATGGCGGCTTTGCAATCTCGGGTGAAACTTTCGGCGGCTTCATTGATTCTACTACGAGTGACTTGTTCCTGATCAAGACGGATGATCTCGGATTTCCTGTATTGGCAGAAACATACGGCGGTCCGGGAAATGAGACCGGTGGCGGAATCGTCGAAGGAAATGACGGCAGTTTTTATTTGTCGGGAACTACTTCGAGTTATGGTAATGCTTTAGAGTCTGCATTTGTGATCAAAACTGATGATGCCGGAAACCAGGTTTGGACCAACGTAAACAGTTCAATGGAGTCAAATAGGTTGAACGGAATTTTACTCACTTCAACAGGTGATCTATTAGCTTCCGGCTTCTGCTTTAATTCAGTCAACCCAACCTATAAAAATTATGTTGTGAGTATTGATGCAAATGGAAATCTGTTAAATGCAAAACGCTCCGGAAATTCAAATGACTGTATACTCGAAGGATTAACACTTACCCGTGATGGCGGTTATGTAACCTGCGGTCTTGAATTTGTCAGCATGGGAATTTTCAACATGAATGTCTGTAAATATGATTCTGCCGGAAGCCGGTTGTGGAATAATATATATGGAACAAACCAGGATGAAGCGTATTCAATTTCAGAAGCCGAAAATGGCGATCTTATCATTACAGGAAAAACAAACATCGGAACAGTCATGAGTCCGAATTTTAAAAGCTCTTTGTTACGACTTGACAGCACAGGAAACATTATCTGGGCAAAAACATATGGATATAGTGCAACAACTTCACAAGGTAATTCAGTGATCAACGGTATAGACAATTCGATCGTATCTGCAGGTCTAATCCATGAGCCGGGAATAGGTTCGAACGCCCATATCATTAAGACCGATGCATCAGGAAATTCAGGTTGCTTTGAAAATACATATTCACCTGCATCAAGTGCCCTTTCATTTACTGACAGTATTGGTGCCGACTGGCAATTGGTAACCATGACACAATTTTCGATCAACCCATTCTGGCAGTCACCTTCAAATCAATTTACTCTTTATTGTTTCGGAAATTCAATAGATGAGGCTTCTGCTTTTTCTGCTATGGTGTTTCCAAATCCTGGTACCGGAATTTTCAGAATTGAAACAGGAATTCCGGGTAAACATCAATTGGAAATTTTCGATGCTATCGGACAAAAAGTCATGGAAAAAAACTTTGGTGAGGACTTTGCAGAAGTCGATCTGACAAATTATTTACCCGGAATTTATTATTTCCGAATCGATCATACTCATAACGGTAAGATCATTTTAAGTGCAAAATAAGAGTACCAATTAGTTTATTTAATGTTTAATGTTTGATGTTGGCAGGTACTAACTTTAATCATTAATCTTTAAACAAAAAATATTACATAACCGACTAATTTACAGCCGTTTATAAAAGTTCGTATTCGATAAAAATTACGTACTTTTACGGGCTCATTATCTGAAAAAAATATGATTGGAATACTTAATAAGGCGATTACCAGCATCTTCGGTAAGAAAAGCGACCGGGATCTGAAAGAAATAACTCCCCTGATCACCAAAATTTTAGCTGAATACTCACAACTTGAACATATTTCCCATGATCAACTGCGTGAAAAATCGAATGAATTCCGAAAAATTATCGATGAACGTTTAGCAGAAAACAGAACAGAAATTTCTGATCTTGAAAGAGAAGCTGAAGGAAATCCGGATATGGAACTTTCTAAAAAAGAAGACATCTATCGTCAGGTTGATCAGCTAAAAAAAGAAGGAAAAAAAATTACTGAAGAAGTTCTTCTCGAACTTTTACCGAAAGCTTTTGCAGTAATGAAAGAAACTGCTCGAAGGTTTACTACTAATGAATCAATTACTGTTACTGCTTTTCAACATGACAGAGATCTTGCTACTAAACGTGATAATGTAAAAATTGAAGGCGATAAAGCGATCTGGAAAAATTCATGGACTGCTGCCGGAACAACTGTAACATGGAACATGATCCATTACGATGTACAGTTAATTGGTGGTAGTGTTCTTCACTCAGGAAAAATTTCTGAGATGGCTACCGGTGAAGGAAAAACACTCGTGGCAACATTACCGATCTATCTGAATGCATTGGCCGGACAAGGCGTACACGTTGTAACTGTCAACGATTACCTTGCGAAACGTGACTCTGAATGGAACGGACCGATCTTCGAATTTTTAGGACTTACTGTCGATTGCATCGACAAACACGAACCGAATTCTGACGAACGTCGCAAAGCATATTTAGCAGACATCACTTACGGTACCAACAATGAATTTGGTTTCGATTATCTGCGTGATAATATGGCACGTGCTGCAGAAGATATGGTTCAGCGCGGACATCATTATGCAATCGTCGATGAGGTCGATTCAGTTTTGATCGATGATGCAAGAACTCCACTTATCATTTCCGGTCCGACTCCAAAAGGTGATCACCACGAATTTGATATTTACAAACCAAAAGTTGAATTACTTGTAAAAGCTCAGCGTGATTATGTGAATTCTATTATTTCAGATGCACGTAAATTCATTGCCGAGAAAAAAGATAAAGAAGCCGGACTTGCACTCTTCCGTGCACATCGTGGCTTACCTAAAAACAAAGCGCTCATTAAATTACTGGGTGAACAAGGCGTTGCCGGAATGATGCGCAGTACTGAAAATTTCTATCTGCAGGATCAGCAAAAAGAAATGCACAAGGCCGACGAACCTTTGTATTTTACAATTGACGAAAAAAATAACAGTATTGAACTTACTGAAAAAGGTGTTGAATTAATTTCATCTTCAAGTGAAGACAAAAATTTCTTCATCATGCCTGATGTTGGTTCCATGATGGCGGAAATTGATAAGAACAGTGAAACACCTGAAGAGAGAATAGCGCGTAAAGATGATTTGATGCGAGATTACTCCATCAAATCTGAACGTATTCACACGGTAAATCAATTACTAAAGGCGTACACTCTCTTTGACAAAGATGTTGAATACATCATAACAGAAGGAAAAGTAAAGATCGTCGATGAACAGACCGGCCGTGTGATGGAAGGTCGCCGGTATTCAGACGGATTACATCAGGCAATTGAAGCGAAAGAAAATGTAAAGATCGAAGCATCTACTCAAACATATGCAACGATCACTTTGCAGAATTACTTCCGGATGTATCACAAGCTTGCCGGTATGACGGGAACAGCTGAAACGGAAGCACAGGAACTCTGGTCGATCTATAAACTTGAAGTTGTTTCGATTCCAACGAACAGAGCGATTGTAAGAAAAGATCACGAAGACAAAGTTTATAAAACGAAACGTGAAAAATACAATGCTGTTATCGAAGAGATCGAAGCATTGGTGAAAGCAGGTCGTCCGGTATTAGTTGGTACGACAAGCGTTGAAACTTCGGAATTATTAAGCCGGATGTTGAAACTTCGCAACATCAAACACAATGTACTGAATGCAAAACTTCACCAGCGTGAAGCGCAGATCGTACAGGAAGCCGGATATGCAGGAACCGTTACGATTGCCACTAATATGGCCGGTCGTGGTACGGATATCAAACTTGGCGAAGGCGTGAAAGAAGCCGGTGGACTTGCTATCGTCGGAACGGAGAAACATGAATCACGTCGTGTCGATCGTCAGTTAAGAGGTCGTGCCGGTCGTCAGGGTGATCCGGGATCATCGCAGTTCTATGTTTCACTGGAAGATGATCTTATGCGTATGTTCGGTTCTGAACGGATCATGAAACTCATGGACCGTATGGGAATTGAAGAAGGTGAAGTGATCCAGCATAGTATGATCACCTCCTCCATCGAAAGAGCGCAACGTAAAGTTGAAGAAAACAATTTCGGAACCCGTAAACGTTTGATCGAATACGATGATGTAATGAATTCTCAGCGTGAAGTGATCTATACAAAACGTCGTCATGCAATTTTCGGCGAACGTCTGAGTATTGACATCAACAACATGCTTTACGATACGGTTGAAAGTTTAGTGAACACTTATCATGAAGAACAGGATTACGATTCATTGAAACTGGATCTGATACGGATCTTGTCCATCGAACTTCCGGTTACTAAGGAAGAATTTGCCGCTAAAAAACCGGATGATACGATTGAAAGAACATTTGCAGAAGCACAACGTTTCTACAAACACAAATCACAGGTCTTAATTGAAAGGATGTTACCTTTCATTAAAGAAGTAAATGCAAATCAAGGGGAAACAATAAAGAATATTGTAATTCCATTCAGCGATGGACTTCGTTCCATTCAGGTAATTGCAAATCTTAAAAAGTCCTTTGAATCAAACGGTCGCGAAGTTGTTGCCTCATTTGAAAAACTGATCATTGCCGCACTGATCGATGACGCATGGAAAGAACATCTTCGTGAAATGGATGACTTGAAACAATCCGTTCAGAATGCCGTGTACGAACAAAAAGATCCGTTACTAATTTACAAGTTTGAATCATTCAAACTTTTCAAGGAAATGATGGACCGTACTAATAAAGAGATCGTTGCATTCCTGTTCAAAGGTGTTATTCCACAACAAGATCCAAATCAGGTGAAGGAAGCAAAACTTCCACCGAAGCCTGACAACAGAAATCTCAGTGCTAACAAAGCAGACACAACAACATCAACTGCTCCCCGTCCAAGTGGAATTCCACAAGGCGCAATGCCACAAGGCGGACCACCGCCACCAAAAATTCAACCCGTTCGCGTAGAACAAAAGATCAACAGAAATGATCCTTGTCCGTGTGGTAGTGGGAAGAAGTATAAGAGTTGTCATGGGGCGAATGCTGTTTAACGAATAACGAATTTGCTGAAAAGCGGGTTACTTGGATGTAGCCCGCTTTTTTTTTGAACTATTATCATGAATAAAAAATCAAACACCTACATCTAAACTACATTTTCTCCAAACACCTCACTATTCGTTATTCGTTATTAATTATTCACTATTTTTTTTACATTGCGATATGGAAAAAACACTCACTCTCGACGAAATACAATCCTTCAAGGGAAAATATCCTAAGCAACTCTGGTATCTGTTCTTCTCTGAAATGTGGGAACGGTTTTGTTTTTATGGAATGCGGGGAATGCTCACCGTTTTTATGGTCAGCGAATTATTCATGAAAGAAGATCAGGCGAATCTTCAGTATGGAGCAACGCAGGCATTTGTATATGCATTTACCTTTATCGGTGGTCTATTCGCTGACAAGATCCTTGGTTTCAGAAAATCACTTTTCTGGGGAGGTTTATTAATGATCACCGGTAGTTGTATTCTCGCAATTGACCCCAAACAATTTTTCTTCCTTGGTTTGAGCTTCACCATCATTGGAACAGGATTTTTTAAACCTAACATTTCAACGATGGTAGGTGCTTTATATAAAAACGGCGACAGTCGCAGAGATGCAGGATTTTCGCTTTTTTATTCAGGTATAAATATTGGAGCATTACTTGGCGGGTATGTTTGTGTTACTATCGGAAAAGCATATTCATGGAATATCGCTTTTGGTCTTGCTGCAATTGTAATGACCATCAGTCTAATCACTTTTCTTTATACTAAAAGTAGTCTGGGTCCGATTGGTTTACCGCCTCTCAAGAATTCCGCAAACGGAAAAGTCAATAAATGGAATGACTATCTGGTGTATATCGGCTCTCTGGCTGTCATCCCGGTCATAATGATCATGGTTTCCAAAACCCAGTACACTGACTGGTTCATGTACACAATTGGTCCGCTTACATTGATCTACATTTTTTATGAAATGTCTAAACTCAATTCACCGGAAAAAAAGAAGATGCTGGCTGCATTGGTCTTCATCATCTTTTCAATTTTCTTCTGGGCGTTTTTCGAACAAAGCGGCG
>JBMQEM010000026.1:0-9515 GCA_049363815.1 Bacteroidota bacterium | reverse complement strand
GAAAACCGTTATAATGCTTAAAGCACGGAAGGATGAATATTTACTCAGGACTGAAGATATTATTTCAGCGATAGAGAAGGAAGGATCATCGCTTGCAACAGTAATGCTAGGCGCCGTGAATTATTATACGGGACAGTATCTTGATCTGAAACGTATCGCTGAAGCTGCTCACAAGGTTGGGGCAACTGTAGGCTTTAACCTCGCACATGCAACAGGAAACGTAATGATGAAACTGCATGACTGGGATGTGGATTTTGCATGCTTCTGCAGTTATAAATATCTTAACTCAGGCCCCGGTGGTGTATCCGGTATTTTTGTTCATGAGAAATTTGCAGACGATACATCTATACCACGTTTTGCCGGCTGGTGGGGAAATGATCCCGAGACCCGGTTCACGATTCCAAGAACTTTCATCCCTGCACGGGGTGCAAGAAGCTGGCAATTGTCGAATGCTCCGGTACTTCCAATGGCTGCATTAAAAGCATCACTGGATATCTTTGAAGATGCAGGCTTCGATGAACTTAGAAAGAAAAGTGTTCAACTTACTTCTTATCTGCAGTATGTTCTGGAAGAGGTTAATAAAAATTACAAATCGATTTCCGGTAAAGATGCTCTGAAAATAATTACCCCTTCTTCTCCGGAAGAAAGAGGTTGTCAGATCTCTATTATCATCAATGAAAATGGAAAAGCAGTTCATGCAAAATTAACTGACAACGGTGTGATCGTTGACTGGCGCGAACCGGATGTGATCAGAGCGGCACCAGTGCCTCTTTACAATTCATTTACTGATGTATATGAATTCGGACAGCAACTTGCTAATGCACTGCAATAAATTTACACGTATAAATTTGAATCAATGAGTACAGAAAATAAAAACATAACAATCCTCGGAGCCGGTTTGGTTGGTTCTTTGCTTTCTATTTATTTATCCAGACGTGGTTATAATGTTTCAATTTATGAACGCAGAGTGGATATGCGCAAAGCTACGATCGTAGCAGGTAAATCCATCAATCTTGCATTATCTGACCGTGGATGGCGCGGATTAAAAGGCGTAGGGATTGAAGAAGCGATAAGGAAAGTCGCAATTCCAATGGACCGTCGAATCATGCATAATGTAAAAGGGGAATTGACTTCTCAGCAATACGGAGAAAACGGTCAGTCGATCTTTGCAACTTCAAGAGGTGTGCTCAATTGTGTGATGATGGATGAAGCTGAGAAATGCGGAGTGAAAATTCATTTCAATCACCGTTGTACCGGAATCGATATTGAAAACAATCTTGCCAAGTTTGACTATAACGGAGCAAATGTGGAAGTAAAGAGCCGATTGATTTTCAGTGCAGATGGTGCCTTTTCTGCAGGCCGGTTACAAATGCAGCTGAGTACCGATCGTTTTGAATACTCGCAACACTATCTTAAACATGGTTATAAAGAGTTGTTGATCCCTGCAGGGAAAGGGGAGAGTTTTCTGATAGAGAAAAATGCCTTGCACATCTGGCCTCGCGGTGGTTATATGCTGATCGCTTTGCCTAATCTTGATGGAAGTTTTACGTGTACATTGTTTTTCCCGTTTGAAGGAAAAGACTCTTTTGAATCAATTAAAAGTGAAAAAGATTGTGAAGAATTTTTCAACCGTGTCTTCCCCGATGCGATCAGTCTAATGCCTGATGTTGCGAAACAGTTTTTTCAGAATCCAACCGGTTCTCTTGTTACCGTAAAATGTTTTCCATGGGTTGTAAAAGATAAGTTGTGTCTGATCGGTGATGCAGCTCATGCTATCGTGCCTTTCTATGGTCAGGGAATGAATTGTGGTTTCGAAGATTGTACCGTGCTCGATCAATCAATGGAAAAACATGGTGACAACTGGGAAGTAATCCTCAACGAGTTTCAGAATTCAAGGAAACCTAATTCAGATGCCATCGCTGAACTGGCGGTGATGAATTTTGTTGAAATGAGGGACCTTGTTGGCAGCAAAGAATTTTTACTTCGTAAAAAAATTGAAGCAAGGATCCATGATAAGTACCCTGAAAAATGGTTGCCGCTTTATTCACAGGTTACTTTCAGTGATATTCCATACTCGGTAGCTCTTGCAAATGGAAAAAAACAGGATGAGATCATGAAAAAAGTAATGTCCTTGCCTGGAATCGAAGAGAAGTGGGAAAGTCCTGAGGTTGAGAATCTGATCATTGGCGCAATTAATTCATAATCTGAGATTCTTTTTGTGAATAAACCTCATCCCCAGCCATCAGCTAAGGAAGCCTGGAAAGGTGCATTGAACAATGTAAATTTCAGATGGCAATTCATTGTTACGCTGCTTATACTTTCTACTTTCACTTTTATTTTCAAACATTTCTTTGACTATATTGAAAGCAGACAAGGTACTCAGTTGGGCGACTTCGTACTTGATTTACTTCCGGCGTACAATGTTTCCTGGGGTGTTTTTTTTATACTCTATTCCGCAATTGTCATTGGTATTTATACTCACAGGGCTCACCCTAAAACAGTGCTTATCATTTTTCAAACCTACATACTTGTAACTTTTGTAAGAATGATCACCATCACCTTACTCCCTCTGGAACCACCAATTGGTTATCTTCCATTGAGAGAACCTGTCGTACAGTTTTTTACAAATGGCGGGAAAATAATATCAAAGGATCTTTTCTTTTCAGGACATGTATCCACAGTTCTGTCAGTTTATCTTGGTACACATTTACCAAAAACAAAATCTGTACTTTTGGTTTGTGTTGTTGCTATGTGCGTATTGTTACTTGTGCAACACGTTCATTATACGATTGATGTTCTGGTTGCAGTTCCAGCAACTTACGTTGTGTTCAGGTTCTGTAAAAAATTTCTTGGTGGAAACTGAGAAATTGAAAAAGTCAAAAGTGAAAAGTGACGCAGAAAGAATTTTCACCCTTCACTTTTTTCTTTGTCACCTTATACAAACAAAAGGATTACTTCTTTTCTCCCTACCTATGGTCGTTGTTGGCCCATGTCCGGAATAAACAACTACATCCTCATCAAGGGTGTATAATTTTGTCAGGATACTTTTTTCCAGTGTATCAAAGTTGCCTCCGGGCAGATCGGTTCTCCCAATGCTTCCGTTGAAAAGTACATCACCGGAGATCAGCTGTTTTGACGGGCGATGAAAATAGGACAAACTACCAGGACTGTGCCCTGGCGTGAATAAGACTTCCAGTTCTATATTTCCAAATCTGAATTTATCACCATCCTTTAAAAATTCTGTTGGATCGGGTGAAGGTTCTACCTGAATACCCCACATTTGCCCATAAATACCTGCCGATCTTAATAATTCAATTTCGATAGAATTCATTACGATGGGAAGATCGTATTTGCCCGCTAAAAAGTTAATGCCCAAAATGTGGTCGATATGCGCATGGGTCAGTAGTATTTTTAACGGCGTCAGTTTGCCAGATTCAATAAAATCTGATAGCTCGGATTTTTCTTCCTCAGTATAACAACCTGGATCCACGATCACGCACTGATTATTTTCATCGCTCAGGATATAGGTGTTTTCCTGAAATGGATTGAAAGTAAAGCTGTTTATTTTAAGCATTGTTAAAGTTCTTTCATTTGGTCATGGAAATGCAAAGAAACGGTTTTCCTGTGACTAATTATCAGGTAATTTTAGCTACATTCGCAGTATATGAACTAGTTGCCGGAGATTGTATCAAGCGTTTTCTTTCCGTATCTTTCTATTCTGAATTGAAAACCATTTCTACTCCCGGGAATCGATTTTTATGAAAAAACAATTTTGCATTCTTACAGTACTTTTTATCCTTACAAGCATTTTGCCTGAAAGGATTCTTGCACAGTTTTACAATGGTTATTCAATGCAGTTCGGTAAGAACAGGGTACAATACGAAGACCGGTTCTGGTCGTTTATGCGATTTAAAAATTACGATACATATTATTATCTCGGTGGACTGGAACTTGCAACTTTCACCGGACGAACTGCACAGAAAGATCTGGAAGAAATTGAAAAACTTTTCGATTACAAACTGGATGGCAGAATTCAGTTTATCATCTATAATAAACTAGGTGATGCAAAGCAATCTAATATCGGATTAGAAACGGAAGAGATCGGTTCAAATAATACAGGTGGAAATACCCGGATTGTTGGTAATAAAGTGTTCTTATATTTCACAGGAGATCACATTGCTTTTCATAAACAGATCAGGGGTGGAATTGCAAAAGTACTCATTGATCAGATTATGTACGGCGGTGACATAAAAGACAGATTGCAGAATTCTGCATTGCTCACTTTGCCTGACTGGTATATCAACGGACTTGTATCTTATGTCTCTTCACCCTGGAATACAGAAATTGATAACCGTGTTCGTGATGGTGTGAATTCAAAAAAATATTTGAAGTTCAATCACCTGACAGGAGTAGATGCAGTTTATGCAGGACATTCTATATGGAAATTTATTATAGATACGTATAGTGAATCTTCTGTTGCCAATCTGCTTTACATGACTCGCGTAAACCGGAATATCGAAAGTGGTCTGATGTATGTTCTTGGACAGAATATTAAAGAGCTCTCCTTCAATTGGCGAGAAGCCATGAAGTCCAGATACCTGAATTCAGATACTAAACGCGATTCAATTGAGAGTAAAAATATTCTTAAACGCTCGAAGCCGGAAACACTTTATTCGCAATTAAAAACAAGTGCTGACGGGCGATACAGTGTTTATGTTGCTAATAACCTGGGGAAGTATAAAGTCTACTTGTACGACCACGAAAAGAAAAGCCGTAAACGTATTCTGAAAAGCGGGTACAGGAGTTACGCACATGAAACCGATATTTCATTCCCTGTCCTTGCATGGCACCCGACCGGTCAGCTATTTGCAATCATCCGTGAAAGAAAAGGTAAACTATTAATGGGAACATATACTCTGTCTAATAAGGAATATATTGAAACCCCATTATTCAATTTTGAAAAGGTACTTAATTTCAGTTATTCAGACGATGGACAATCAATTGTTATGTCTGCGATCCAGAAAGGACAAAGTGACATTTTTGTTTTCAATCTGAGAACCCGTGTTGCCGAACAGATCACAAAAGATTTCTTCGACGATCTTGATCCTCACTTTATCGACAAGTCGCGTGCAATCGTATTTTCTTCCAACCGCGTGAATGACACTCTTGGAGTAGATAAAAGTACTTTGCTTGCGGTAAATTCAAATTATGATATCTTCTATTACGATTACAGAGGCCAGTCAAATATTCTCCGCAGGATTACAAACACACCCCATTCAAGTGAATTGCTTCCAATGCAGTTTGATTCATCAGCAATCAGTTACCTGAGTGATGAAAATGGAATTGTAAACCGTTACATCGCACACCTCGATAGCGCTTTAAGTTTTGTTGATACGACTGAACATTACAGGATGATCGTCGACAATGCACCCGTGACCAATTATGCAAGAAATATTATTTCTTATAACATAAACTATAATCAAAACCGCGTTAGTGAGATCGTTTTCCGGAATGGTAGATATCAGTTATATGTAGGTGAGCCAAAAACAAATATTCATACCGACAATCCGCTTCCAAAAACTTTGTTCAGAAATGAACAGGAACGTGCTCTTAATGCTCCGCCTCCGGCGCCACAGAAGTCGAATGTTACAACGATAGAGATAACGGATAACAATGGAAACACAACAGTTGTTCCATCAGATTCCAATGTGGTTAATATTGACAACTATGTATTTCAATCCGATTTTCCTAAATCAAAAAAGAAGGACAAGAAAAAAGACGCGCCTCCTCAATCGTCATTCATTGTTCCTCAGGATTCGGTAATTGTAAAGATAGAAGAATCAAAAAAGGATTCGCTCGGATTTCAATTGCCAAAACAAAGAAATTATGAAACAGCTTTTTCTTCTACTTATTTCGTAAGTCAACTCGATAATTCTTTGTTGAATCAGAGTTATCAGATCTTTAACGGTGGTAGTGCGATTTATTATAATCCCGGCTTGACAGGATTCTTTAAGTTAGGAGTTAGTGATCTCCTCGAAGATTATCGTATTACAGGCGGATTCAAGTTGGCAGCGGATCTCAACAGCAACGAGTATTTCCTTAGCTATGAGTATTTAAAGAAAAGAATGGACAGACAGCTGACATTCTACAGACAAGCGACACTTCTTCCTGAATATGGAGCAAAGCAATATTCTCATGAATTCAGGTATACAAGTAAATATCCTTTCAGTGACGTTTCTTCGCTTCGCGGATCGATAGCTTACAGAAATGATAAGATCGTAACACTTTCCTTAAATCAACCTTCGTTGGAAACGCCGGATGTTCTTTTGCATTGGGCAACGGCCCGGCTGGAATATGTTCTGGACAATACCATTAACATGGGATTGAACTTATATAACGGAACCCGTTTCAAGATTTTTGGTGAATATTATAAACAAGTCGACAGGAAAGAATCCGGAATGGTGATCGTTGGAGCGGATTTCAGGCATTATCTGAAAATACATCGTGAATTGATCTGGGCAAATCGTATTGCAACAAGTACTTCTTTTGGAGAAGAAAAACTGATCTATTATCTGGGTGGAACTGACAATTGGATCTCACCGGGATTCAACTATGAAACTCAGATCGACTATTCACAGAATTATTATTTTCAGGCTCTGGCTTCCAACTTAAGAGGATTTGACCAAAATATCAGAAACGGAAATACTTTTGCTTTGATCAACAGTGAAATCAGGTGGCCTGTATTCAAATATTTGCTGAATCGCCCGATCAAATCCGATTTCATCAGAAATTTCCAGATCATTGGTTTTGGTGATGTCGGTACTGCATGGAATGGACTATCACCCTATGATTCAACCAATGTTTTCAACCGGACTGTTATTTCAAATACACCATTTGTCGTAACAGTAGTTAAGCAAAATGAACCAATAGTAGGAGGATACGGTTTCGGTTTAAGGACCAGGTTGCTGGGCTATTTCATTCGCGCCGACTGGGCGTGGGGAATTGAGAACAGGGACTTGCAACCTTATAAGTTCTATTTCTCATTTGGGCTGGATTTCTGAGAAGCGGAATCAGGATAATCTATCGTTGTTACAGGTTTCAAGTTACAGGTTGACCTTGTAGTCGCCTTGAAAGTTAACCTGAAACCTTTAACCTGAAACTTGTAAACTTATTTAACATTTATTTACCTTTCGCAAATGTTAATACAAAAAATAAAATCCCTCGCATCAAAATTCCACCCCGACATCGTCGCTTGTCGTCGGCATTTGCATATGAATCCGGAATTGTCATTTCAGGAATTCAATACGCAAAAGTTTGTTGAGGAAAAGCTGAAAGAGTATGGCATTACAAATCAACACAGGCTTGCGAATACCGGAGTAGTAGCTTTGATAGAAGGAAAGAATCCAGGGAAGAAAGTAGTTGCGCTTAGAGCTGATATGGATGCTTTACCTATTATCGAAACAAATAATGTTGATTATAAATCAAAGAACAATGGTGTCATGCATGCCTGTGGCCATGATGTGCATACTTCATCGTTACTTGGCGTCGTGAGAATTCTCAATGAACTTAAAAATGAATTCGAAGGAACAGTGAAATTTATTTTTCAACCAGGTGAAGAGAAGTTGCCTGGTGGAGCATCGATGATGATAAAAGAAGGAGTGCTTGAAAATCCTAAACCGCATTCAGTGATCGGTCAGCATGTAATGCCTCAGATCAAAGCCGGAAAGATCGGTTTCAGAAAGGGTTTATATATGGGCAGCACCGATGAGATCTACGTTAAAGTAAGAGGTAAAGGGGGACACGGTGCTATGCCGCATCTCACCATTGATCCTGTCCTGATCACTTCGCATATGATCGTCGCTCTGCAACAGATCGTAAGCCGCAACGCAAAACCTTCTGTTCCTTCTGTATTGACATTCGGAAAAGTAATTGCCAATGGCGCAACAAATGTTATTCCCGATGAAGTGTATCTGGAAGGAACTTTCCGCACACTCAATGAAGAATGGCGCGCAGAAGCTCATGAGCGCATGAAAAAAATGGCAGAAGGACTGGTAGAAAGTATGGGCGGAAAAGTTGAATTTAATATTGTGAAAGGTTATCCATTTCTGATCAACGATGAAGACCTGACTGACCGTGCTAGACAATTTGCGACTGAATATGTCGGAAGCGAAAACATTGAAGACCTTGAGATCTGGATGGCAGCAGAAGATTTTGCATTTTATTCTCAGCAAGCTTCAGCATGTTTTTATCGCCTTGGTGTACGAAATGAAGAGCGTGGTATTACATCTTCAGTTCATACAAGCACTTTTGATATTGATGAAACTGCATTAGAAACAGGCGCCGGATTAATGGCTTATATGACAATTCGGGAATTAGAGGGTTGATCTGCTCTTTTATAAGGTATGTATTTTTAAAATTATCGTGAACAGTTTCAGGTTTTGAAGTTGATCAATAAAGTAAAGGCGCAAAAAAAAGGAAATCATATAGATTTCCTTTTTTAATTTTTAGTGACTTTTACTGAAAAGTACTGATAAGAACTTCGAGGTCATCTTCCGCAATCGTAATAAACGTCGGCATTGTGATTGCCTGACCTGAAAATAGAAAATTTTGTACGGATGCATTATAGCTACCATTGTTATGTTTAAGTACAATAACTGTTAACGATCGATTCAAAGGAGCATATGACCAGCTGGCTGTATTATTGCTTCCCCATAAATTAACTCCAAGCATGGCAGAATTGTCTAGTACAGTTATCTGAGAGTTTTCAGATCCGTCAGGCAGTGTGATGTTAAGTTCTGCAAAAAGACTGTCATATGGATGATCGCAATTGATCCAGTTAAGATCTTCAAGAATCATTTCGTAAACATTTGATGTATCAGTTGAATATGTAAAAACATTTGGTCCTGCTCCCGGTGGTGTTGTTGTCCAGTTGATTTTCCCGTATTGATCACTTGAATTAATTCCATAGTATGTTTCCATAGTCGGCTCCAGGTATGTTGATTGCAACCAGACATGATATTGTTTTCCCGGCGCAACTGATAATATCTCGCTTCCTTGCGTTACTTGTATATTAAACGCGCCTCCTGATTTTAAAGGTCTGCCATTTGAATGTGTAGAAATGGAATTGAAAATCAGGTCGGCCTTGGAAATGATTTCATCAATTTTCACTTCTATATTTCCTGTAATTGCATTACCGGAAGAATTCACAAAAGCGTTGGAAGGGAAGGAGAATTCAACACCACCAGTTGTTATAATTGATCCACCGGATGTTGCATTAAGTGTAAATTGCTGTGTCGGTTTTCTATGAGCAGAATTGAATGATGACATTGAGTTTACTCTTTCAAAAGTTGATGTTGTCTGTTGATCATCTTTTTTACAGGAATAAAATACTGACAAGACTAAGATAATAATGGGAAGGGAAAAATGGTTTTTCATATGCTTAAGGTTTTTAGATTATTGAAAACTTTATTAAGAATACGGAAAGATCTAAAATGGTTGCCTGTGTTGTGTTGGGG
>JBMQEM010000025.1:0-2360 GCA_049363815.1 Bacteroidota bacterium | reverse complement strand
AAAAATATGATTGTAATCCCGACCCCAGAGGGGTCACATATTGGTAGAAAAAAAATATGATTGTAATCCCGACCCCAGAGGGGTCGTATGTGAAAACGATGCAATTGGCAATGAAAATAAAAATCGTTTTTCAAATGAAACAGATTGTCACAACACATACGACCCCTCCGGGGTCGTATTCACGAAAAACATTCGTTTTTCTACCAACATGTGACCCCGCTGGGGTCGGGCCTTGTATTAAGCTAACGAATAAAAATTTACGAAGCAATAAGCGATAATATTATATAAGTATAATATTCATGAATGAAGTTATTGGTCCTTAAGAAAGTAAAATGATTTCTTCTATAAAATTTTCATTTACTCAAAAAAGTTCAGACGTAATACTGCTCACCAATCACTATTTAACAATTGCCGGCGGACCTGCAAGATTCGAATAATCCACAAGATCCATCTTGATCGAACCTACCATGATATCTGTCTGCACCCGTACCGGAATTTTATTCTGGTCATCGCTTACCCAGATCGTCATATCTTCCTGGTCTTTGAATACACGACCTTGTTGAAGCATTGGACGTAGTTTGATGCAACGGAAATTTCCTTTTTTACTTGAGACGATCTCTCTTCCAAGAAATTTCAGATTCAGCGGAATGACAGCATCGTCAAGATAACCGGTAACTTCAAAAACATCACCTTCTTTTGCATTAGAAAAATCGATCGTTCTTGCATAATAGAAAGCAGATACCAGGTCTTGTGTATTGTCGGGAACAGATATGGTTGCCTTTTCACTTTTTGCAGAGTCAGCATAGTGATTGAAGCTTACATTCTGATTGATGATATAACCACCTTCATTTACCCTTCGGATAAATAACCAGGGGATCATGGCATCTCTGTCTACGATACTTTCATAACGATCGCGTACTTTGAAGAACCAATCGAAAGCTCCGACTGATTTACCGCTTCCAACGAAGTGATAACAATCGCGGCCACCTAAATTTGTATAATCGGGTTTGACTTCAAGAGTTGCTTCTCCTGCATCCATGATACCATAGTGGATCCTGAATTTTAAAACTTCACCCGGTTTAAATGCTGTATTATTGACTGAACGAAGTCCTGTTGGCGTTACACTCTCGGCTGAAAATCCGACAAAGAGTAAAGCAATGAAAAGACAAATTTTATTTTTCATGACAACGGTTTTGCAAACACTGTACCGAAACGAATTTTCATACCTAAAGTTAACGAAAAAAGCGGCTGAAACATAACGTTTACAGCCGCTTTTTATTTCTATAATGACGGGAGATGTTTATTCTTCTTCGTTTTCGTTCTTAATTTCAGCATTCTCATCGATTGCTTCCACATTGTGCTCATTTTCCAGATAAATTGTCTTCCGGTCAGGAATTTCCATTACTTCCTCAGCATCTGCCAATTCTTCCGTTTCCATCGAAATTTCTTCAATTTCGGATATTTCAGATTCCACTTCCGGAGCTTCTTCCAGAGCCGTAACCTCTTCAGAATTCTCAGGGATTTCGATAGAATTCCCATCAGACTCAGGATTCTCATTTTCCGAAGGAGCAACATTATCAATATCAGCGGAATCCATCATTTCAGTAGCTGTACCAATCTCATTTCCATCGACATGAAGGTCTTTTAGCTGTGGAAGATCTTTCACATTCTTAATTCCGAAGTAGTCCATAAAGTTACGGCTGGTACTATAAAGTACCGGACGGCCGGGGCCATCACTTTTCCCTGATATTTCGACTAATTCTTTTTCCAGAAGCTTCTGAACAGCATAGTCGCAGCTTACACCACGAATGTGTTCAATTTCAGACTTTGAGATAGGCTGACGGTAGGCGATGATAGCCAACGTTTCCATCTGAGAAACCGAAAGTTTTTTCTTCGATTTATGCTGAATGAGGGAGTTGATCGTAGAGTGATATTGCTTTTTTGTCAAAAACTGATATCCTTCAGAGATCTCAACCAGTTCAAATGCAAAGTCATCCGATAAATATTTCGATTTTATTCCTTCAATAGCTTCAATTACTTCTTCATCTGTCAGGTCCCATTCGAACGACAGCTTCAAAGAAGCCTTAATTTCATCGAGCGAAATACTTTGTTCTGAGCAAAATATGAGAGCTTCGACCTGTTGTTTTAATAACTCCATTCTTTCCTTTAATTAACGATGCGAATATTGATAAATAAACGGTTGAAAGCAAAATTATTTGTTGACAAATGTTCGTAAGTTCAGATTTGGTTAATCGTAAATCATGAATCGATAGATATCAATCGAAACACAATTTACGAATAATAAAGTGGGCGATACTGGGCTCGAACCAGTGACCCCTACCTTGTCGAGGTAGTGCTCT
>JBMQEM010000024.1:0-33899 GCA_049363815.1 Bacteroidota bacterium | reverse complement strand
AAAAAAATGCAGATCCAAACAATGGCCGACTATGCCGCACGTAACGAAAGCCCTGAAATACTTTTCTGGGTTGGGTGTGCCGGTAGTTTTGATGAAAGAGCACAGAAGATCACACGTGCTGTTGCGAAGATCCTGCATCATTGCGGAGTGAAGTTTGCTGTCTTGGGAACGGAAGAAAGTTGTACCGGCGATCCTGCTAAGCGTGCCGGAAATGAATTCCTTTTTCAGATGCAGGCTATGATGAA
This sequence comes from Bacteroidota bacterium, assembly GCA_049363815.1. Lineage (GTDB taxonomy): Bacteria > Bacteroidota > Bacteroidia > AKYH767-A > 2013-40CM-41-45 > JADKIH01. Next base: position 33,654 of record JBMQEM010000024.1, on the reverse strand, counting down.
TATTCAGGTGCTGGATGGTTATGGAATTAAGAAGATCGTTACTGCTTGTCCGCATTGTTTTAATACATTGAAAAATGAATATCCGGATCTGGGAGGACATTATGAAGTGGTACATCACTCGCAACTGATTCAGGCATTGTTCGACGAAGGAAAATTAAAAGTTAGTGGCGGTCCATTCTCAGGTAAAAAAATCACCTTCCACGATCCATGTTATTTAGGACGAGGAAATGATGTTTACGAAGCTCCTAGAAATGTAATTGAAAAACTAGATGGTGCTTTTTCTGAAATGAAACGTTCACGCGCAAAAGGATTTTGCTGCGGTGCAGGTGGTGCACAAATGTTCAAAGAACCCGAAAAAGGAAACAAAGACGTAAACATCGATCGTACAGAAGAAGCCTTAGCTTTGAATCCGGATGTGATTGCAGTCGGTTGTCCGTTTTGTATGACGATGATGACGGATGGAGTGAAGAATTTTAATAAGGAAGATTCAGTAAAAGTGTTGGATATAGCGGAGTTGATTGCGCAGGCGGGTGATTTGTAATTTACTATAAATATACTTTCGCTTAATAAAAGCTAAATCCTTTTCCTGGTAAATTTAATAGGTTAAAATAAGTTTCTTAGACAATGTTTTTCCCTCTAAAGTATTTATAATAACTATATAAATTCCTTCAGCCAATTCATCAATTTGTAGATTATTATCAGATGAATCTATGAGAATTTGTCCATCCATGGAGAAAATTGAAATTGATTCTATACTAACTCCATTGTCATTGAAGAAAAGTTGGCGATTGAAACTTTTGCTATATGGATTTGGATAAACATGGAACGATTCCGGCTGAAATTCGGCAATGTCAGAAGTAAAACCATCGTCATAAATTGCCAAACAATTTAAAGGGACAGAACCAATTGAAGAAAAATTTCCACCTACATATAATTCATTTTTATAGGTAGTCATGCACAGATAAAACCCATTTGAACTTCCAATTGAATCACAAATTAAACCATCTATTAAACAAAGGTCATCTGGATCGTCGAAATGACCACATAAATAGAGATTTGAGTTATATTTTTCAACGTCTGTTATGCTTTGTGTAGTACCTATAGGATATGCGATTTGGCTCCATGTTGTTCCATCATATCTACAAATATAATTAAACGGATAGCCTATGATTTGTGTAAAATTTCCCGTTAAATATAAAGTATCATCAATATTCTTTACTCTGTAAACTTGGTTGTTTAGTATAATATTCAAGTCTGACCAAGTGGTATCATTGAATGCGGCAACTTTATAAATGGTTTGACCGTCTATTCTGGTAAATTGACCTCCGATAATTAGTTTATCATTGTAAATGGCAGAGGAAAAAATATAACCATCAGTAGTTACAGCTTTCACCCAATTATTTCCATTCCATTTCCCTAAATGCCCAGTTGTATCAGTTCCCGACAAATTGAAATTACCTCCTGCATATAATTGATCGTGATAAACCTGTAAAGTATATACACTGTTATTGAATCCAGACCCTAACGGTTGCCAATTAGCGCCATCCCATCTTGCGATATTATTAAAGGGTAAATTATTAATTGTGTCAAATGAGCCACCAACAATTAAGTTTCCATTATAAAATGTCATACATGAAACAGTCCCCTTAAAAATTGCATTATTGCCAAAATCAGTCCACTGAGTAGAATCCCAAATAGCAATCGCATTGCGAGGTAATCCGTCAATAGTAGTGAAGGTACCACCAACATATAAATTATTATTACTATCAGTTAAAAACGTCTCAATATTGAAGTTCGCACCCAATCCCGCTGGTCTCCAATTTTGAGCATTTGCGACATTCAACAATATGCAGATATTAAAAAATAGTATTCTCATTCTTTAATTAAATAGTAATTTGAAGGTTAACAACCAATTAAATAAATTGTATTTTGAAATAGTATTAGACATGCAATATCGCTAAAAACTAAACAACATGAAATGCTACATGAAGGGCATATGCTAATTCAAGCTTTGATTTGTGAAATATCATTCCTTTCAACACTCATAAAACCATTATTCACCCCCATTTCCCTCCTTTTTACAAAACCCTGACCCTAATCGCTTTGTGGTTTTGGAAATAGTTCTACATTTGAATACTCACTAACACTAACCCAATTTTCAATGAAGAAGTCTCCCTTAGGATTATTCGTTTTTATTTTAACATTCTTTGTTTTAAATGCTAAAGCACAGATCTTCGAAAACACTAAAGCTGCCGAATTAATCCATGGCGCGAATCTCGTCCGGATGGATGAAAATCGTAAAACGGTTTCTTTTGTCCGGTTGAATGTCAACGATAGAATTTCTGAATCCGAACAACAATTCTGGGTCGAAAAACAAGTCCTGAAATTATCATCCGGGAATACTTTTACTTTTCTGAAATCAGAGTATGATAATATTCAAATGAAGCACAATCGCTTCAAGCAATATTACAATTCAGTTCCTGTAGAGTACGGAATTTTTTATGTGCACGTTAAAAACGGACTGGTTGAATCCGGAAATGGTGAGGTATATGATGTCAAAAATTTAGATGTCGCTCCGGGAATAACTAAATCTCATGCCTTTGATCTTGCACTTGATTTTTTTCCTGCAAGTTTATATAAGGATGAACAGAATGATGGACTTGGTGTGATGGAAAGAGGCGGAGAACTTGTGATCTATCCTTTCCAAGGCACGTTCAGACTTGCGTATAAATTCGACATCTATGCTTATGAACCGGAATACAAACGTGCCTGGGTCTACATCGATGCACATTCCGGCGAAGAACTTGCACAAGTTAACAGAATCCATACAGCAGATGTTGTAGGTACAGCAAATACGGCTTACTGCGGAGTTCAATCAATCACAACTGATCAACAGAGTGCAAATTTGTACAGACTCAGGGAGAGTGGTCGCGGAAATGGAATTCAGACATTGAACCTGAATAACGGAAGTAACTATCCGGGCGCAACTGATTTTACTGATACAGACAATAACTGGCAGTCGGTTACGATCGATCAATATGCATACGATGCACACGCCGGCGCAGAAGCAACTTATGATTTCTATTTGTCACGTTTCGGAAGGAACTCAATTGATAATGCCGGATTTCAGATCCGGAGCTATGTACATTATGGTTCAAATTATGTCAACGCTTTCTGGGATGGAAGTCAGATGACATATGGTGATGGTGATGGAATTGATTACAATCCATTGACAACTACTGATATCGTCGGACATGAGATCACTCATGGTCTGACAGAGTTTACTGCAGGATTGATCTATTCCGGAGAATCGGGGGCATTGAATGAGTCGTTCAGTGATGTAATGGGGATCACTATCGATCATGCCTTGAATCCTACAACTGCAAATTTCCTTGAAGGTGAGCAATGCAGTGTAACACTTACTCCGTTCAGGAATATGGGAAACCCTAATCAGTATAATTGTGCGGATACTTACGGCGGGCTTTACTGGAATTTTGGGGATGTTGTACATTATGACAGCGGTGTGCAGAATTTCTGGTATTACCTTCTTTGTAATGGAGGTACAGGAGTTAATGATAATGGGGATGCATATACAGTGAACAATATCGGAATGACTGACGCAAGTGCAGTGGCTTACCGGAATCTTACTGTATATCTGACTCCTTCTTCAAATTTTGCTGATGCAAGATTTTATGCAGTTCAATCTGCTATTGATCTTTTCGGAAACTGTTCTCCTGAAGTCATTGAAGTAACCAATGCCTGGCATGCTGTTGGAGTAGGAGCTGTATTTTCAAATGCAGTCATCGCTCAATTCTCAGCACCGCAACTGGATTTCTGTGTTTTACCTGCAACCGTGAATTTTGTAAATACAAGTTTAAACTCTACTACATACTTGTGGAATTTTGGTGATGGTGGAACATCTACTTCTGCAAATCCATCGCACACGTATACATCTGCAGGAACATTTACAGTCACTTTATACGCATCCGGTTCAACGTCATGTTCAACGAGCGATACGCTCATCCGTACAGCATATATCGATGTATCTAACGGCGGAGGTCCTGTTACTGCGAATTGTACCCCCGGCAATACTACCAATTGCTGCAATATTGGTATAAATGAATTTCATTTTGGCACCATCAATTCTACCTCGAATGATGCAACTGAAGGATATAAAGATTTTACCTGCACTTACAACACAACTTTAACTGCCGGTGATGCTGTTCCAATTAGTGTACTGACTTCGACCACTACATCTGAAAATGTAAAAGCCTGGATCGATTATAACAATGACGGTGTTTTTGCGACAACTGAATTAGCGTATTCTTCTTTGGCAAGATTAAGAAATCATAGTGGGGTAGTTTCGACTCCGACAACTGCTGTATTGAATACCCCTCTCAGAATGAGAGTCTCAGATGATATTTCTACAAATATAAACTATACAGCATGTACAACATTGCAAAACGGACAAGCAGAAGATTACACTGTAACTTTTGTTGCAAATACTCTTGCACCTGTTGTTGATTTTTATGCTCAGGATACTTTGATCAATCCCGGTGCGTCAACAACTTTTTATGATATGAGTATTCATGCACCGACCTCCTGGCAATGGTATTTTCCGGGAGGAACACCTTCTTCTTCTACTCAGAGAAATCCCGTTGTAACATACAGTACTGTTGGAACTTATCAGGCAACTCTGGTTGTCTCCAACGGATTCGGAAATGACAGTATTACCAAACTTACCTATATTGATGTTGTCAGTCAGATCAACTTATGCAGTGGACCTACTTCTACAGTTGCTCCGAATGGACAATTATATGATTCAGGTGGTCCTTCCGGAGATTATGATGACAATGAATTTTGTACGTTACTTATCGATCCGGGATGTGCGATCAGTATTACTCTTACATTTTCAACTTTCAGTACCGAAAGTGGTTATGATTACCTGCGTGTTTACGATGGCTCATCAACTGCCGGCACCTTGTTGATGAATCAGAGCGGGACTAGTCTTCCTCCGGCTGTTACTGCAACTTCTGGGCAAATGTATATTGTGTGGGATAGCGATGGTTCACAAATAAGACCGGGATTCTCAGCTTCATGGGCATCAAATATTGTCAGTTCTGCACAGATCGTAGCATCATACTCAGCAAATACCACTACGCCTCCTTTAAGCTCTTCAGTAACTTTCACAGACAATTCAACGAATGGGCCATCAAACTGGCAATGGGATTTTGGTGATGGTGGTGTTTCAATCTTACAGAATCCTGTTCATGCTTATACGACATCAGGCGCTTTCCAGGTACGATTAATTGCTTCTAACTGCTCTACAATAGATACTACCTATGGTACTATCAATGTTCAGCAACCTCCTGATATAAATGTTTCTCCTGCATCGATCAGTACATCATTATCATGTGGTGATTCTATTGTTGTTCCGGTTACCATTTCAAATACAGGTAACGGCCAGATGGAATTTGAGATCGATGGACTTGGGGCTTCTTCTGATACTGTAGAAATTCTTGCTTTTGTATATGGTACGGATATGACAACTGAATATCCGAATACAGTTGCGGCTATTGGAAGTTCTTTCTCAAACTTTTCAATTACTCAGTATGCAGGAACGGATTCGGCTTCGCTCCGTTCAGCACTGACCGGCAAAAATGTTTTGCTTTTCCCTGAACAGGAGACAGGTTTAACGAATATTTATTCTGCACTTACCAATGTTGTAAACGATTTTCTGGTTGCCGGCAATACGGTTATTTTGTGCGGATCTTCTGTCGTCAATTCTCAGTTGCGATTGGCTTCCATGAATTTGTTTACAGGGAGTTATCTTTCAACTACAACAAATGGTAACCTCATTACCAATGACACAACTGATGCCATTACAGATCAGGTTCCGCTTTCATTCACTTCTCCAAATCTTGCCAACTATTATGATTTCACTAACTCTGATAAAGTTGAGTTGGTGAGCTATAATGATTATGATGTGGTTACATACAGAAATGTCGGACAGGGAAAAGTAATCTACATTGGTTTTGATTATTATTTGTCGAATTCTTCAGCAAACAGAATCATGTCAAATGCTGTGAGAAGTGCAGCCTCGAATTCAGCTATGCCTGATTACCTTTCTGTTTCACCGACATCCGGTACTGTCAATGTTGGTGGATCTACTGTTGTTTATGTTACAATTAACACTGCCGGACTGCCGGCTGGTACCTACAATACTCAGTTCTTGATAAATTCAAATGACCCTGGTAATCCCGCAATAAGTTTCCCAGTGCAGTTTACAGTTTCTGGAAGCGCAAATGTTGTATTCTCTGATTCATGTGCACTCTTCAGTACTATCATGCAGTTTGGAACAGACAGGGATACAATTATGATCATAAACACCGGCTGTGACACACTTTCTGTCAGTTCAATTTCGAGTTCAGAACCGGCGTTTACCTTTTCTCCGGCAACTTTCTCAATACCTAATGGCGGATCAGCACCGTTGATCGTTACATTTAATCCTCAGTCCATCGGTACTTATTCCGGAAACCTGATACTGAATACAAATGACGGAACACAGAACATTTGTCTGGCAGGTGCAGCAGGTGCAGCTCCCGTCATTGATTTTTTCCCTTCTACCATAACATCTAATCTGAATGCTTGTAATGATTCAATTACCATTCCATTGTGGGTAATCAACCGTGGTGGAAGTGATCTTGATTTTCAAGTCGGTGGCGGAAGTAATTCCGGATCAGGAAGGGTTCTTGCAATGGTATATGGTGTTGACATGTCGAGGGAATTTCCAAATACGATAAACAGTATCAACTCACATTTTACAGGTTATACACTTGATACTACATTTACAATTGATCCGCTTGTGCTGCAGGGTATGTTAGCGGATTATGATATTCTTTTGTTTCCTGAACAGGAAACCTTCGCCGGATATTATTCTGCAATAACATCCGTAGTTCAGGATTTTGCTGATAATGGTGGAGTAGTGGTCGTTTGCGGTGCATTGGGAACGGGAATTCAGAGTCGTATTTTTGATATGGGATTATTCAGTGGAAGTTATAATGGTTATGTTAATTCAGGAGGAAATTGTATTGTTTCTGATACTTCGAGCGATTACATGGATAATGTACCACCGTTATTTGCAGTGACAAACTCTACTTTCTTTGCCGACATCACAGATCCTGATAAAGTCGAATTGGTTTCTTATAATGGCCATGATGTTGTCACCTATCGTGATTATGGAAGCGGTAGAGTAATGTATATCGGATACGATTTTTATGATACAAGCATGGCTACTTCTTTTATCATCTCTAACGCAATCAGATTTGCAGACATAAACGGTTTGCCGGACTGGCTTTCTATAGATATTTCGGATGGAACAGTGACTCCATCGGATTCAATGCTAATATATGTAACTTTGAATTCTTCTTCATTGCCGGGCGGAACTTATTCTGATTACATTTATGTTACCTCAAATGATCCATTGCATCCTGTCGATTCTGTTCCTGTCATTTTAAATGTCGGATTTAATCCTTGTGCAAATTTCGAACATACTGATCTTGCTTCCTGTACAGGAGTTGTCAATTTTACAGACGGATCTTTCAATAATCCGACTTCCTGGATGTGGACCTTTGGTGATGGCGGGACTTCAACTCTTCAGGATCCCACACATGTTTATACTGCAAATGGAATGTATAATGTAAAACTGATCAGTTGTAATTCGTATGGATGCGATTCAATTACAATTTCTATAACCGTTTCAAATGTTGGCGGGCCATTGCCTGCAGCCTGTATACCTATAACAACAACTTATTGTTGTGGAATGGGTATTACAAATGTTAGTTTTGTTTCTATCAATAATTCTTCGAACGATGCCGTTGACAGTTATGTAGACTATACATGTACAATTGCTACTGATGTAAATGCATCCGGAACATACACAATGAATGTAACAACAGGATTCTCTTACCCGGAAAATGTAGTTGCATACCTTGATTACAATAATGACGGTGCATTTGATCTGATCACTGAAAAGATTTTCGAATCAAATAATGTACTTACGTATCATACAGGGTCAATTGCTATTCCTCCCGGTGTAGTCATCAATACTCCGTTAAGAATGCGTGTAATTTCTGACTATTATTCAAACGCTACTCCGTTGCCATGTACAAATGCGCAGTATGGACAAGCTGAAGATTACACAGTTTTCATCCGGCCAAATTCAATTCCTCCAACTGCTGAATTTGAAGCGACAGTTGTCAGTTCGTGTTCAGGTGAAGTTCATTTTGCAGACAGTTCACTTAATTACCCTTCGACATGGTCATGGGATTTTGGAGATGGAACGACTTCCGCATTGCAAAATCCGGTGCACTTTTACTCCGCTTCCGGAACATACACTGTAACATTAACTGCAACAAATCCTTTTGGAACGGATTCATTTGTGTCATCCGTAACAGTACAGGTTACACCGGTAACAATCAGTATCACCGGAATCAGGATGCCAAATCAGGTGTTGCAATTCAATGCGTCTTCTGCCGGAGCGACTTCTTATAACTGGGATTTTGGTGATGGCTATTTCGCAGGTTTGCAAAATCCAACTCATACCTATACTGCAAATGGAATTTACATTGTTGCCTTGACTGTTCAGAATGGTTCTTGCACAGTAACCAGATACGATACACTGGAGATCGGCGTTATAGGTGTTGAAGAATTACTTAAGGAAGATGCACTTGTAATTTCTCCAAATCCATTCAGCGATGAAGTTTCAATTTATTATTCACTTGCAGGAAGTAAAAAAGTGACTCTACAGGTAACAGATATTACCGGTAAACTGATCAACAATCTTGTGCTCGGTGAGATCCAGATCGCCGGAACTTATAAATATACCTTTAAAGGAAATGCAGAAGGTGTCTATCTCGTTCATCTTTTGATCGACGAAGATTTGGTGACCAGGAAAATTGTGAAAGTTTCAGAGTAAATCTTTCCAACAGAAAATGAAAATAAAAAAAGCTTCGTAGGTAATTACGAAGCTTTTTTTATTTTTCATGCTCTATTTTTTTCAAATTATTCTCCCCACATCCTTGTCCACAAAGCCTTCAGCGCTTTTCTTCCGGAACCTTCTATTCTTCCGCGTTGAATGACCAGGTCGTTGTTTGCATCTTCACCCAGGATGTAACGAAATACAAAATTCGATTCGTAGTTTTCCCAACCTGAGATCTGTCCGAATCTCACATCGCTGAAATAGATCTCTCCGTTTATTGAATCAATCACATAATAGCCTTTTGCAAAGCGCTTGAGTTTTTCAATGCTTTCATCAGGAGGAATATTATTTAAAATACTTTCGTTCTGGGCATGAAAAATGAATTTTACATCATCGCTTTTGTCAAATACAGATTTATAACCCGTGTAAAATCCGCTGTCTGTCCTGGCAACCAGATACCAAAGAAAATTATTCAATGGAGTAGGTGTAGTAAAATAATCTGACGTGTTCAGTTCCTGTTTTGCCAATTGCTTTTCAGTATTCGAATGAATATAAATTTTATCGCATACTGCCATTACCAGATATAATCCACATATAATAAATGCTCCTTTTGTCCATTTGCTTCTTGCCGGATTTTCATTTTTCATGATCAGCAATGCAATTGTTGAAATGAGTAATGCAATTGTAAAGAAAGGATCAGCTACAAATAGCAAATTGAAACTTACCCTGAAATGATCGAATGGTTCCAGCCATCCTGTCCCATAACATGTGAATGAATCAATGATGATATGAATAAAATTTCCGGTACCAAAGATGAGCAGCCAGTCCTTAAAAAGCATGGTAGAACTGCGGTAATATCTCGTAAACAGAAAAGCCAGTAATGGACTCGCCAATAGCGCAAAGAGGATAGAATGAGTGAATCCTCGATGGGCAAGAAGCGAATCTGCGTGATTCATGTAGAATGACGTAATAACATCAATATCAGGAAGATTGTTGGCAATCGCACCCCAGAGCATTGCTTTTTTTCCAATCTTTTTGCCGGCAATTGCATCACCGAGACAAGCTCCAATAACTGTATGAGTCAACGAATCCATATTTATGTCTTCTATGTTAATTTGTTGGTAAAAGTAGAGTATTGAAAAGCATTAAAATGTAACTTCGCCAAAAATTTATCAAATGGAGGTAGGAAACAACAAAGTAGTGACTGTTACATATCAGCTTCACTCAAATTTGCCGGCAACTGAAAAGGCTCATGTGGAAACAGCTGATAAAAGCAATCCACTTCGCTTTATTTATGGCGCAGGAATGATGATCCCGGGTTTTGAAAAAGGACTGTCAGGGAAATCAACCGGAGATTCTTTCGGTTTTACAATTAATCCGGAAGACGGTTATGGCGAAAATGATGCTTCTGCAATCATTGATCTCCCTATTGATATCTTCAAAGTGGATAATGTGATCGATATGAATTTACTGAAGATAGGAAATATCCTTCCTATGAGTGATAATTCAGGAAATGTTCTGAATGGAAAAGTGGTCTCTTATGATGACAAAGCTGTAAAGATGGATTTCAATCATCCGCTTGCCGGACATGAATTGCATTTTACAGGTGAAATAATTGAAGTGCGTGATGCAACTGAAGAAGAAGTTTCACATGGACACGTGCATCATGGAGATGAGCACGGGCATTAATAAATAAGTTCAAAGTTGGCTACGTAGGTGACTACAAAGCCAACTTTGAACTTTGTACTTTGAACTTAAAACGGAAGATCATCCTTCCCCGAAGGAGCCTGATCAAAATATTCAGGAACGGATTGATCCATACTTCCGCCGCTAGTTGTCGATGCACCGTTGCGATCGATCTTCCAGGCTTCAAGTGTGTTGAAATATTTTATTTCTCCTTGCGGACTTGTCCATTCTCTTCCACGAAGATTGAAATGTACAGTTATCGTTTCTCCATTCTGAACACCATCCAGTAATCCACAACGATCTTGTGTCAACTGAAAGCTGATATGTTGCGGGTATTGTGATGAATTATCGGTCAATACGAATTCTCTCTTTTTAAAACGGTCGTTTACAACCTGTTCTTCTCTTTTTACTTTTAGTATTCCTGTGATTTGCATGTTTAGTAATTTTGCGGTAAAAGTAAGCCTTTCTATCCTCTGATTTTATAAAATGTCTAAAAAATCATCAACAATCTCAATATTTGCGGGGAAAAGCGAATTGTGGATTTTGTTCAGATTCGATTTTCTCTTCGGCCAACTTTCCGTATGTTTATATCCGTTTTCAAACCAAAAATCAGGAAAATATCACTTATGATACGATCAGTCTGCCTTTTTACCCTTGCACTCATTTCTTTCAGTGTTTCTTCCCAGAATCACATTATTCCCATTTGGAAAAAGGACTTTAAAAATGGACTCAATTCTATAAATAAAGCGACTTCAGTAAAATCGGACCGTTTCGGAAATTGTTACATTTTAGGAACTACCTCTGTTGCCGATAGCACAAAAGATATTCTTATAGTAAAATACACCACCGATGGTTCTGAACTCTGGCAACGGATGTATAATAATAAGTCAAACGGTGATGATTTTCCGAGAGCAATGACTCTTGACCTTTATGGTGATGTCTGGGTATGTGGAATTGCAAAACTTTCACCCGAAAAATGTGATTTTTTAGTTACCAAGTTTTCAAATGAAGGTGTCCCGCAATTTGAATATTTGTATGATGGTGCTGATCACCTTTTTGATGAAGCAAATTGTATCGGTGCTGATAAACTGGGGAATGTATATGTTGGTGGATATACGACATCCAGTGACAGCGGCCTGGATCTGCTTTTAATGAGATTTTATGCTGATGGTTCACTGGCATGGAAAAGAGAATACGCTACTCCGGATCTTGATATTGCGACTTCACTTGTAGTTGATGATTCCTGCAACGTTTATATCTGTGGAAGTACAAATAATTCGCAGAGAAGCTCTGATATCATTGTACTGAAATACGACTCAGCAGGAAATCAACTCTGGTCTCAGGTCTACGATGGTATTTTTAATGAAAGGGATGCTGCAAACATGATCCGCATTGACGATTCTCTGAACGTTTATGTATCAGGTTTTATAAATCATACCAATGATCGCTCTGACTTACCGCTTCTAAAGTTCAGTCCGAAGGGCGAACTTCTGAAGGAATCACTGTACAATGGTGTTTCAGCAGATTGTCAGGCAACTTCTATCCGGATTGAAGATGAATTTTCGTATGTAACCGGAAAAAAAATTGACTACAATACTTCATCATCTTCAGGTGTATTATTAAAATATGATAAGGCCGGGAACGAAAAACTTTTTTTGAAAACACCGGTGGATGTTTTTTTCGATGCCACTCACAGATTTGGTAATACAGAAATTGTATTTGGTACACGGCTTACACATCCTGAAAGTACATTGATTCCATTTATTGCTGAGTTCGATACCCTGCCTCAGTTTAGATGGACCTTCTCTGATTCTACAGTGTATGGGATCTCACATTTCGTAGATGTTGAAGTTGATAAAGACAATATCTATTTTCTGGGTGATGATGCCGGCGATGCTACCGGAACAATAAACTTACTTAAGTATAAAATCAATACAGAGGCTGAACTAAAGAAAAAGCCCGGAATAAATAAAACATATAAGAGTGGTGTACCAAAAAATAAGTGAACAACTGCTGGAGGAATTCAAGACGATTGTCGGGGATGAATTCGTTTATACTAACCGTGAAGTACTCGAACAAAATTCAAGGGATTATACCGAAGACCTTAGATTTTATCCTGAAGTAGTTGTTCGCCCTGCTAATGCAGAAGAAATTTCTTTATTGCTGAAAATTTGTAATGAAGGCTCTATACCGGTCACTCCACGCGGCGCCGGAACTGGATTAAGTGGCGGAGCTTTACCGGTTTTCGGTGGACTTGTCATTGCAATGGATCGATTCAATAAGATCATAAAGATCGATGAAAGAAATCTGCAGGCTATTGTAGAACCGGGTGTGATCAATCAGGTATTTCAAAATGCAGTGATGGAAAAAGGTTTGTTTTATCCTCCTGATCCTGCAAGCAGAGGCTCCTGTTTTCTTGGCGGAAATCTGGCAGAAAGTGCCGGTGGTCCGAAGGCAGTCAAATATGGTGTTACGAAAGATTATGTGCTCAATTGTGAAGTGGTATTGCCAACCGGTGAAATTATCTGGACGGGTGCAAATGTCCTGAAAAACTCGACGGGATATAACTTAACACAACTCCTGGTTGGAAGCGAAGGAACACTTGGAATTATCACAAAGATCGTTTTCAAATTACTTCCATTACCAACTGAAAATCTACTGATGCTGGTTCCATTCTTCAGTGCAGAAAAAGCTTGTGAAGCAGTCTCTGCTATTTTCAGGGCCGGACTGACTCCATCAGCACTTGAATTCATGGAAAGAGATTGTCTGCTCTATGTAATGAAATATGTTGATGTAAAGATCCCTTTGAAGGATGAGATCAATGCGCATCTACTGATCGAAGTGGATGGCACTGACCGTGATGTCTTATTCAAGGACTGTGAAAGAATTTCAGAGATACTTTACCAATTTGATTGCGATGAAGTATTGTTTGCAGATACAGCACAACAAAAAGCGGATCTTTGGCGTGCCCGCCGTTCTGCTGGTGAAGCAGTGAAATCTCATTCTATATACAAGGAAGAAGATACTGTTGTTCCCCGCGCTGAACTTCCTGTATTGCTGAAAGGTGTAAAAGCGATCGGTGCCAAATACGGCTTCCGTAGTGTTTGTTATGGTCATGCAGGAGATGGAAACCTTCATGTCAATATTATCAAGGAAGAAATTTCTGATGAAGACTGGAATACAAAAGTGCCACTTGGGATAAGAGAGATCTTTGAACTATGTGTTTCATTGGGTGGAACTATTTCCGGTGAACATGGAATTGGCTATGTGCAAAAAGGATATATGGATATTGCATTCAATAAAACACAGATGGATCTGATGAAAGGAATCAAGAATCTGTTTGATCCGAAAGGGATTTTGAATCCGGGAAAGATCTTTGTTTAATATCGAGATTTGTAATACATAATTTGTAATTCGAATCTCACTTCGGGTTTCGAATTATAAATTATAAATTACGAAATGCGAAACACGAATTCAAAATTGAAAAACAAAATCATAATTATAACCGGTGCATCCGGAGGAATAGGAGAGTCGTTGGCGAAAAAATTTTCTGCTGAAGGTTCTGTAGTTGTTATTGCTGCGCGTCAGTTGGAGAAATTGAATCAACTGAAATCAAGCATTGAAAATTCTGGGGGAAAAGTACATGCCGTTGCCTGCGATGTGAGCAATGAAGCACATTGTAAGTTACTCATCGAAGAAACGATCAGACTTTATGGGCGGATCGATGTGCTGATCAATAATGCCGGAATATCCATGCGTGCGCTCTTCAGTGAACTTGATGTTGACGTGATCCGCAAAGTGATGGATGTGAATTTTTGGGGCGCAGTGTATTGCACTAAGGCTGCTTTTCCATATTTACTCAAATCAAAAGGAAGTGTTGTTGGAATTTCATCGATCGCCGGTAAAAAAGGTCTGCCGGGAAGAACCGGGTATTCTGCTTCTAAATTTGCACTGGAAGGGTTTCTTGAAACGATCCGTACTGAAAACCTGAAAAAGGATTTGCATGTTCTTGTTGCTTGTCCCGGATTTACTGCCTCCAACATCCGCCAATCCGCACTTGCAAAAGATGGTTCTCAGCAAGGTGAATCGCCACGTGATGAAAGTTCAATGATGTCGTCTGATGAAGTTGCTGCACATATTTATAATGCTGTTAAAAAACGCAAACGCGATCTCATCCTTACTGGTAATGGAAAACTAACTGTGTGGCTGAATAAATTTTTCCCAGGCTTCATGGATAAAATAGTTTACAATCATATGGCGAAGGAACCTGATTCGCCGTTTAAATAATTCCGGAGAGAATTCTGCTATAGATTATTTCGCAAATTAAATTAACGCGATAAAAAAAAGTTGAATTGCACTAAATACCGGAGTCTGCGATTAAAATCACGTTCAATAATATGAGTTGAGAATATACTTTAAATCAACTGTTCGAAGAATAAATTTAGAGTGGGGTCCTTTTTTTGTTTCTCCCGGCAGCTCTCGGGATTTTGGGCAAGCAAAAAAAGAAAAAATGAGATGCCGGCCTTGATTCAGGAAATAATTTTCAAATGAAAATATTAGAATAGTCAGTAATGATTTCTAATTACTACTGAGGAAATACCAATTACCTAACCGTCGTCTGCATCTTCCCAACCCCTAAAAACCTGTCCTTCTCATTGTAAACATACACTTTGTAAATACCCTGCTTGTAAAATGTAATTTCTTTGTAAAACCACGTACTCTCAGGATCTACTTTCATTTTTACTGAATTAATAAATGTTTCCTTATTGTCGATCATTAAATAGATGTCAAAAGTAACTTCTGATGAGGCGATAGGATTTTTATGTTTGACCAGTACATTGAAGAAACCACCTTTCTTGCTGATAATAAAATATCCGCTTGGATTGACAGGCATTCCATCCTTAGTTACTTTTTCACAAAAGAAAACATCCTGTGCGCGAATGGTAGTCGCTGCAAGCATGAGAAAAAGAAAAAGTAAGATCTTGTTAAGCTTCATCAGAATTGTGCTGTTAATCGGACATTCAATTGCCGGCCGGTCAGATAATTTGGTACTGCATATTTTCTTGCATTGGAAACATCAGTGATCCATGTATAGGAAGCAACATTACTTACCTGTAGCAAATTGAATACTTCCAGACCGATCCACATGGATTCGAAATTCTTCATGAATTTACCTTGCGGTTTCTTTTTTACTTCATCTCCGATAAGTTGTTTCGAAAATCCGATATCTACCCGACGATAAGTTGGTGTTCGAAGCAGGTCAGTATAGCGGTTATTTCCCGGAGGCCCGAAGGGTAAGGCTGTTCCGAAGATCAGACTTAACTGCATTTTGTAGGTTGGGAATTTTGGAAGGTAGTCCTGAAAGAAAACTCCAAAAGTCAGTCGTTGATCTGCCGGACGCGGAATATATCCCGGTTCAACTATGATTGAATCTGCTTTTTTTTCATTGGAAGAACCGGGGAATATTTCTTTACCATCTTCATCGAAATACCTGTAGTAGAAATCACCTCGCAGATCTTCTTCGGTCTGAAGATAAGATACACTCAGCCATGATTCCGCCCCGGGAACAAAATCTCCAAACAGTCTTACATCCACTCCTTGTGAATATCCTTTGGAAGTGAACTGTGGTAAATATCTGAGACGAAGATTATCAACTTTATAAGGAATAAGATTTTCAAGTGATTTATAAAAAATTTCAGCAGTAAGTTTGAATTCACGACCAAGGGCCAGGAATGTCATATCACCGCCAATTACTGCATGAATTGATTTCTGTGCTTTTACATCAGGATATCATTTACCATCTGATCCCCGTAGTTCACGATAGAAGGGAGGCTGGTAATAGAAACCGCCTGCTGCACGCAGACTAAGATTTTTCTTTCCACGCGGCTTATAGGTTACAGAAATTCGCGGAGAGATGATCAATTCTTCATTCAGGTCAGAATAATTTGCTCTGATCCCGGTAGTCAGTACTAATCGAGTTGTATCAGTGATCTGCCAGGTGTTCTGGATATATCCGTTGATTCGGTGCGTGGTCAGGATATTTCTGCCGATCACAACATCATTCAAGATGATCTGTGGGTTTAAAGAATCTCTGTATGAATTTATTGAAAATCCGGCGGAGTCATTGTAATACCATTCATGCAATTTATCGGAAAAAGTTTCCTGCTGTACTTTAACACCCCATTGCCACAGACTGCTTTCATTTATGATCTCGCCTTTTTGTTCGAGTGAAAATATTTCACCATCCAGTTTGTTTCTTGCATGATTCAGAAATGAACCAACGCCTAAATTAAAAGCTACATTCCCGAAATCTTCTTTTCCAAGATCATTTTCAAGTTGATCCAGAAAATACTGACCAAGGATGTCGAAGTTCTCTTCTTCATGCGATTTATAATATGAACCGATCAGCTTCAATGACAATTTAGGTTTTGGTTTGAATGTAGCTGAAAAAGATCCGGTAAATGTTTCATAACGGTCAAGTTCCTGCCCTTCGAAGAATACAGTGAATCGCTTTGCATCGTTGATCGTACCGAAATTTGTTTCTCTGGATTGCGGGACAAGGTTGTATCTGTTTCGTGCATAATTTCCGAAAACTTCAACATTAAGTTTTTTTGAAATGTCTACTCCTGTTAATACCTGAACATCTGTAAAGGAAGGTTTATATTCGCCTTCAGTCTCAAAGGTATTCAGTAAATACTGATTGGATTTCTGACGGCCACCAAGCATGTAGTAAAATTTTCCTGACTTGCTTTGATTTTCAAGTTCAAGGGAAGCACCTAACAATGATGCACTGATCGAACCGCCAAATTTTTTCGGCCTGCGATAGCGAATGTCCAGTACAGAACTTAACTTATCTCCGTATTTAGCATCGAATCCTCCTGCTGAAAATTTTATTCCATCCACCATATCCGGATTGATCACACTTAATCCTTCCTGCTGTCCTGAACGGACTAGCAATGGCCGGTAGACTTCAAAGTCGTTGATGTAGACAAGATTTTCATCGTAATTTCCACCTCGGACATTGTACGTTGAACTCAGTTCATTGGCAGATGAAACTCCTGGCAATGTTTTCAAAATATCTTCAACCGACTGATTTGGCGTCGGGATCATCTTTACGATTTTCGGATCAATTGGTGTTGCATTTTCACTCTTCAGTGATTTATCATATACTGTAAATTCAGTTATCTGATAGATCTTTCCTGACATCTTTGAGTTGATCTCTTTCTTTTCCCCCGGAATCAGACGGATATTAAAGGTGTCTTGTTTCAGTCCGGTGTAGGAGATAATGACCTGAAGGTTCTCATTGGCAGGAACCTGTAAAGAAAATGTTCCATCATCCTTTGAGTATACTCCGATCGGTTTACCGATTACTCCAATGCTGGCGCCGAATAATGGATTTCCATTTGGGTCCTTGACCTTTCCTGAAATTGTACCAAGCTGCTGCGCATATACTGTACATGAGAAGAAAACTAAAATGAAAAAGGGGAGAAGCAGGCGCTTGCTTGCCATATATAAGAATGGATTTAGTCGGATGAAGTTAATCTTTGGAAGGAGTTTCTTTTTTCTTGAATGCACCGTTCTGCCACATCTGAATAAATTTAGACCAGGCAATAGGATTCAATAGATTGTTAGGTGGGAGTTGTCCGGCATAATACAAACGGGTAGAATTCTGCTCCATTGCATATTTAAAATTCATACTGCCATCCATGGCCATGCCACTGGCGAGAAAAGCAAGTTTACCTTCGCTCAGATTTTTTTCTGCTCTTGCAAGATCATCATCAGGAATCCTTAGCTGAATAAATGCTTCCTTAAATTGTTCTTTTGTCGGCCAAGGGAAAATTACAACTTCTCGAAGTAAAATTGTGTCAGGTTTAAGGATCTGGATCATGGAACATCGCATATCACTTAAGGTATCAGGAATGACGAAAATCGCTTTCTTAAATCCAATAGCCCCGAATTCAATGGTGTCGCGCATTTTAGCAACAAAGGAGAAAAAACCGAAATAGTCACTGATCGTACCCCTGTTTGAGTTTTTGATCATAACACTTGTAAATGGAACCGGCGCCAGACTATCTGCTGTAACAATGACTCCTGAGAATTGAACCAGACCATTTTTATCCACCGATTGAGCCTGAATTCCCGATGTCAGGATACAAATTATTGCTAACAGTATTAATTTCTTCATTGCTTTCTGAATTATTAAAGGGCTAAAGTACTTACTTATTTTCAACTCACGAACGGTAAAATGAGGTTAAAAATTGTTACTTTTCAATGATGAATGGTTAGCTGAAATTAGTTAAATTTGGTCAACTTCTGAAATCTAAATGCTACGAAATCTTGGTTATTTGTGGAGTCTTTTGCCGGGAATTGTCACTGTGGCAGGTAACTTAATGGGTGGCAACTGGGTTTTTGCCAATCTCCTGTTAACATTGGGATTTCTTAGTATTATTGAATGGTTCATGCCTGAAAATAAGTCCAATAACTTTTCTGAAAACCACTTCGTTCCTGACCTGATCCTGGTCATGCACGTTGTTTTCCAGATTGCCTGTCTCTCCAGTTTGTTCTATTCGTTAGGAAATGGGAAACTTAATGGAATGGAAATTATCGGTGCAGCCCTTTCAACAGGAATTCATTCCGGCTCTTCTTCAATTGTGGTCGCACATGAACTGATCCACAGAAAGAATCGGGTCTTTCAGTTTCTGGGAAAGTTCCTCTTATTTACGGTAGGGAATATTTACTTTTATATTGAACATCTGCGCGTGCATCATAAATGGGTTGGAACTGACAAGGACCCGGCTACTGCCCGGAGAAATGAGTCACTTTATAAGTTCTTTATCCGATCCATGTTCGGACAGATCTCCAATGCATGGAAGCTGGAAAATAGCCAGCTGAGAAAAGAGAATAAGAGTTTTTTCGGAAATGAAGTATTCAAAAATTCATGCCTTCTGATCATACTCCTGACTGTCATTTATTTTGTTTTTGGTATAGCCGGTGTTGCAATTTATCTGCTGCATATCCTGGTCGCAAACTTCCTGCTCGAGTATACTAACTACATTGAACATTATGGCCTGACAAGAAACGAGAATGAAAGAGTACAAGAGGATCTGAGCTGGCAAACTGATAAAGTGATCAGCAGGTTTTTTCTGATCGATCTTAGCAGGCATAGTGACCATCATTATTATTCTTCTAAGCCATACCATACCCTGCTCAGCTATGACAAAAGCCCGAAATTGCCGGGTGGGTATGCTTCTGCAATTTATCTGGCTTTAATTCCGCCCCTTTGGTTTAAAGTGGTGAATAAGGCTCTTGACAATTATAAAAACAATTCGATATTGAATTTAAGTTGAACATGATTTATAAAAGTAAAAATACTGCATCACTTCATTTAGTTTCAATTATAACATTGATTACTCTTCTTAGCGCATGTAAAAAAGATGTTTACGTTGGAGATTCATCGGATCAATTCAAAGATTATTATCCCGTTGAGCTTGGACATTGGGTCGAATATGAAACCGACTCTGTCATTCATTTGAGTGATGACGATGTAAACCTTGTTGATACCAGTATCGAAGCATACCATTTCTTTATCAGGGAAGAAATTGAAAGTGTATTGATCGATGGAGAAGGTGATACAGCATACATAGTCAGAAGATATAAAAGGACATCAGATACCTTGCCCTGGGAATTCACTGCTTTGTGGACTTCTAAACTCACAAACAATGCCTTGGAAAGAGTGGAAGACAACAGGAGATTTATCCGGCTTACTTTTCCCTTTAATTCTGATCGAAAATGGAATGGAAATGCCTATAATGATCTGACAGAAGAAGAGTATTCTTATGAGGACATCCATACTCCTTCCGGTTTTTCAGGACTGTCATTTGATTCAACGGTGACAGTTAATCAGAATGAATTTATTTCGAATATTAATAGAATTATTAAAAATGAAATTTACGGTAATCACGTTGGATTATTGTATAAAAAAATAGATAGTGTTGGAATTGCTTTTACACAGAATGGAGTTGTTATTCTCAGTGGACTGGAGTATGAGCAGACCGTTACAGATTATAAACAATAAAATGAAATTACATGTCAAATGGATGCTGATCCTTGTCGCATCGTTAATTGCTGAACAAACTTCTGCGCAGAAATTTTTTATCCGCTTCACGGATAAAGCAAATTCCGCTTACTCAGTATCAAATCCTTCGGCTTTCCTTTCAGCCAGGGCCATAGCAAGAAGAACATTGCATTCAATTCCTGTAACAGAACAGGATTTGCCGGTCAATCAGAATTATATCGATGGTGTTGTAGCGCAAGGTGCCGGATTAATTTCACGGAGTAAATGGTACAATGGCATCACTGTTGTCTGCGACTCTTCTGTGCTTGCTAACATAATGACGCTGCCTTATGTGTTGAATAGTACAAAGGTGATCCGGCCGGTAAGTAATCCTAACAATACAAAGTTTGAAACTGGGATACCTTTCGCAAGAAGATCCGAATTGAGGACTTCTTCCTTTGATTATGGGTTTGCATACAATCAGATCCATCTCATGAATGGTGAGTACTTACATAACAATGGCTATACCGGATCAGGAATGGTCATAGCAGTATTGGATGCCGGGTTTTACAGCGTTGATAATTTAACAGCATTTGACAGCCTGAGAAACAGAAATGGAATTTTAGGTACATGGGATTTTGTGGATAATAATTCTTCGGTTTATGAAGATGACACACATGGAATGGAAGTTCTTTCAACCATTGCAGGTAATGTTCCGGGCGAACTGGTAGGGACTGCACCGGATGCCGATTTCTGGTTATTAAGAACGGAAGATGTTTTTTCGGAAAATATTATTGAGGAATACAACTGGGCAGCAGGAGCAGAGTTTGCTGATAGTGTTGGTGCAGATGTCATAACATCTTCACTTGGCTATTCAGAATTTGACGACTCAACAGCATCACATACTTATGCTGATATGAACGGGCATACTTGTCCATCATCCATCGCTGCAGATATAGCAGTATCAAAAGGAATTCTGGTTGTTGCCAGTGCCGGAAATTCAGGCAATAATCTTTGGCATTACATCAGTGCACCAGCCGATGGTGATAGTGTTCTTGCAGTAGGTGCCGTCGATTCAGATGGTAACTATGTTTCATTCAGTTCTTACGGACCTTCAAGTGATGGTGATATCAAACCAAACGTCGCTGCTAAAGGTGCAAATGCAACTGTGGCTGATCCGTTTGGAACAATTGGCGGAGCAAATGGTACTTCGTTTTCATGTCCTATTCTTGCCGGAGCTGCTACGTGTCTGATTCAGGCACATCCGGATAAATCAGTCATTGAGGTGAAACAGGCAATTGAAAAAAGTGCAAATTATTTTAATACCCCGACTGATACTTTGGGATATGGTATTCCCAATTTCAGTAGTGCAGATTTTATACTTAGCGGAATTGATGACAAGGATAACATTACTTCCTTACTGATCTATCCGAATCCGGTCACTGAAAACCTTTACATACAGATTTTTTCATATTCAAGTGATCTTATGAAACTTCAATTGATCGACTTGATGGGAAAAGTTGTCTCAAGTTTTGAAGTGGGCTCTCTCGTCAGCGGCTATAATATTATTGAGTTCGCACTTCCGCAGGATCTCGCGCAAGGAGTATATTTTGTTAAAATTGAAAATGGGTCACTTGAATATACTAGACGGATTTTGAAATATAATTAATAAGTGAAAAGTGAAAAGTGAAAAGTGAAAAGTGAAAAATGGCATCCGGAAAGAGATTGACTTCCGAATGCCATTTTTTATTTAGTGAATTCCCTTGTGAGCAAGATATCGTTCCGCATCAATTGCCGCCATACATCCTGATCCTGCAGCAGTCACAGCCTGACGATAGGTCTTGTCTGCAATATCACCGGCAGCAAATACGCCATCAATATTGGTTTTGGATGTTCCGGGAATTGTCAGAACATAGCCCACATCATCCGTTTTAATATAATCCTTGAAAATATCAGAATTAGGTTTGTGTCCGATGGCTACAAAAAAACCTGTAACATCAAGTGTTCGTTTTTCACCTGTCTTGTTGTTCTGAACCAATACACCTTCTACTGTTTTTGTTCCAAGTATTTCGAGAGTATCAGTGTTCCAGAGAATTTCAATATTAGGAGTACTCTCGACACGATGTTGCATTGCTTTACTTGCACGCATTTCTCCCCGGCGAACGATCATATATACTTTCTTGCAAAGTTTAGCAAGATAGGTTGCTTCTTCTGCTGCCGTATCACCGGCGCCAATGATGGCTACATCCTGCTGACGGAAAAAATATCCGTCACAAACAGCACATGCTGAAACACCGAATCCATTCAAACGCTGTTCAGACTCCAGACCAAGCCATTTCGCTGATGCTCCTGTTGCAATGATAACTGCATCGGCAGTAATTGTTTTTGTCTCATCAATAACAACCTTATGCACCGAGCCTGAAAAATCCACAGATGTCGCATAACCATAACGAATGTCTGTTCCAAACCGCTCTGCCTGTGCTTTGAAATCTTCCATCATCTCAGGACCTTGTGTTCCTTTCGGATAGCCCGGATAATTCTCAACCTCTGTTGTGATTGTGAGCTGTCCGCCCGGTTGTAAGCCCTGGTACATTACAGGTTTTAGATCAGCTCTTGCTGCATAGATTGCAGCTGTGTATCCTGCTGGTCCTGAACCAATTATTAAACATTTTACGTGTTCTGTCTCGTTACTCATAGTGATTTGGAAATTGAATGCAAAAGTACATAATTAAGTAATAAGTCTTAACTGATATTGAATAATGGACGATGATGAGATTTTTTTACAGCAATTTTAATTGGTACGAATTGATAAAAAATCCTGGTTTCTTCCTTAAAATTTCAAATCATTTCATTGCACTTTATTTCACTTAAAATAAAAATACCTCTGCACTCCCAGCATATAAATCGGATAAAATCTTGCAAAGGATTTATTTACAATTGGAAATCCGACTGTGAAATCAATTCGAAGATTCGAATCGATTATAAATTGAATTCCAGGATGCATTTCAACATAATTGCCTGAAAGCAAAAGATCAGTCTTAGGTTCTATTTCAGTATTATTCTGAACAACTTTCGCCTGATCATAACTCTTGCCCATAAATTCTAAATACACATTAATGTTTGTGTCAGAATATTTTTTATAATGAAATGGATAGATCAGATAGCCAAGTGACAAATTATAATTGAAAGCTTTTCCATAAGTAAGTGAAGTTGTTTGTTCACCTCCATACAGATCGGGGGTGGTCTCTGTATAAGTGCCGGGAATCACAAAACCCGAATTCAAAGAAACCGCAAAGTGATTCTTAAGATAGGTAACAAGCAGTCCGCCGCCGTACCCTTTAGTATCATCCATCAGGTTGGGTTCGCTTTCATCATGGGCTGAATTGTTAAAGGAGCCTTCTCCATAAACTGCTACCCTGAAATGCTCATGATCGTCATCCTCTGTGATCACCCTGTATTTGGCCAGAAAGTGAACGCCATTGAACCGATAGTCATAGTGAATTCCTCTTGTAAAAGTACCTGTCTGATACACTGTATCATTATTTGTGTGGGTATGCGTAACCAATCCAAGCGGAAGATTTCCTGAATGATGATTTGAAACGGTCGGAGAAGCAGAAACAGATAATTTAGCTGTAACACCATACATCAGTCTCATTGCAGCCATATTTCTTTGAGTTCCGAATTCATCATACGTTTCACCAAATAACCGGATCCCTAAAACATTCTTAGGAATACTGCTGGCAATTTCATTGTGTGGGAAAAGTTCCTGAGCTGAACTTTTAAAACAGAAAAAGAAAGCGGGAAGTAGTATGAATTGGAAAAAAAAGAATGATCGTTTCAACTGCTTTCTTGTTTGTGATTGATCTGTTAAAAATACGAATTAACATATCAAATATAGCGCTTTTTTTACCTTAACTTTACAGAAATTACTAACCCTATGCGTAGAATTTCCAGTCTGATGATATTGCTTTGCTCTGCAATCTTACTTACAGCTACCAATTGTAAAAAAGCATGTATGGCCGGTAGTGGAGGTGAAGTGAATATCACTTTCAAACCTGAACATCATGGTATTCCTATTTTTGGAAGTTCGGCTTACGTTGATACTGTTTACATAAAATTCAACCAAACTGATTTCCCCGGACCTTCACCATCAAATTATGATATGATCGTTGCCGGTAAACCGGACGAAAATTTCGTTAAAGTTAACGGACTCAAATGTGGGCAATACTTTATTTTCGTTGTCGGCTTCGATACGAGTGCTGTATGGAATACAAGAGTTGTCGGCGGACTGCCAATTGATTTCAGCGAGCGAAGCGGGGAGATGACGGTGATCGTGCCGGTAAGTGAGTGATTATTTTGTAAGTCAAAATTTAAAAGTGCATTACGGGTATCCTAAACATTTTAGAATGGATTAATTATTTTCATTTAAATACAACTCTTAAAAATCTAACCAAATGGTCATGCCCTGAAATCAATTTTCAACTTAATCCCGGAAATCCCTAAATCCATTTGATCCGGTCTTCCCGGTAATCCCTAAATCCGTTTAATCCCGGTCAATATTGCCCAAAAAAAAATCCCGCCATAACGCGGGATTTTTTTTGCCTATGTTTTTATATGATCAGTTATTAACTACCAATTTGTAATTAGCAACCTTTCCATCTTTTGTCAACTGAATCTGATAAACTCCTGATGCAAGATCAGAGATATTCATCTTGTTCGAAGAATTTGTGAAACGCTCTGCTTTTACAAGACGAGCAGAGGCATCAAATACACTAACTGCGATAGGACCATCTGTGTCAATTGAAACAAAGTTATTTGCCGGATTTGGATAAACTCTCACCCCTGCAAATGCAATGTCTTTGATACCTGTTGAAAGATCAACCAATACCGGAACTCTGTCACTAACACAATCAGATGAGGCAGCCTGTACTTCCCATTCGTAGAAGTAGTAGTAGTAGAAAGCTCCCTGATTGGATCCTGTTACGCTGATAAGATCATTGATCGTGTAAGGATACATTACATCCTGACTTGAACGTTGTAAACGTGGTGCATTTGTTCCCAAAGTTGCCATGTTCACTGTAGCATTTGTTGTCAGGTGATAATTTCCCGGAGTCAATGCAAAATTCAAGGTAACACGAGAAGAATCCATAGGAACGTTGATCTGAATACTGTTCACAACGTTATTTGATCCATCAAGTAATTGAATTTCTCTCAGACCAGGTGTGTCTGTGTATACT
The DNA here is from genome assembly GCA_049363815.1 of Bacteroidota bacterium. Lineage (GTDB taxonomy): Bacteria > Bacteroidota > Bacteroidia > AKYH767-A > 2013-40CM-41-45 > JADKIH01. The sequence continues at coordinate 7,697 of JBMQEM010000024.1, read as the reverse complement.
TTCACAGAACGCAATGTGCATGGTGAAAGAACTGTGAAGTCATTTGTACCATTTGTTGTACCTGCTGAATACTGTGTTCCTGAATGATATTGCATTCCAGTGAAATCGGTTGAACCTGCATAAGACTTCGTATTTTCAGCCCAGAAAGTTGTTGAGACATTTATTACAGGAGTCACATAGGATGGACCTGTTGCAAGAAGTGTTCCGCCAATTTGCGAATCGTACCATTTAATAAGGTCACCGGTTGCATTCAAAGTCACTGATTGTGGTGAAACGATCACTACTCCGTTTGCAACTGGATCCGGTGCATTCAATACATCAACTAAAACTGGTGCAGAAGTAAAGTTTCCGCAAACTCCCTGAATCGTTACTGAATAAAGTCCGGATGTAGTAATATCAACAGTTTGGGAAGTACCTCCATTTGACCAAGTATAGCCGGAAGCAAGTGAACTTTCAAGAGTTACAGATCCACCTTCGCAGAATACCAATTGACCACTTGCACTTACTGTAGGAGTTTCATCAGGATTCAATTGTAGAATAATAGATGGTGATACATTCGTACATCCATTGTCAGTTACTGCAACATTGTATTGTCCAGCTGATGAAACGATTGTTGATTGAGTTGTTTCACCATTTGACCAGTCATATGCAGGGAAACCAGCAGCTGCTGAAAGTGTAGCAGTTTGACCTGTACAAATTGCAGACGGACCTGAAACAACATTTCCTGTTACTGAACATGTATTTTCTACAACAGATACAAATTGATTAGACGCTAGTCCGTAAAAACGTTGCTCATTTCCTGAAGGGAAACGGACAACTGCTGAATCAACAATTGTGTTTGAACCCAGACCAAAATGTAATTGCGAAGAATTGCAGGTTCCATAACTTTCACCGGCACGAACTTCACGCACCTGAACACCCCAAGGACCGTAGATAGTCGCACGACCACCAATTGCATTGATGTTCGATGTTGTTCCTTTAATGTCAAATGTGATAAAGTTATTATTGTTTCCATTGTTCAGGTAAAGCACATCTGCTACCGATGATGGAGTTGTATAGATATTTCCGTAAGAAGAATAGATGTCAATGAATCCATCATGGTTAAGATCGCCTGATGCAAAAGATAACATTCCGTTTGAAGCAAATAAGCCGTTCACTTCTGTGAAAGTCATGTCGCCATTGTTCTTCCAATACATCCATTCCGAACCGGTAACAAGAATGTCAGCATAACCATCATTGTCGAAATCTTCAACAACTGATTCAATTGGTGTGATTCCATCTGTATTGAATCCTGTTGACATTAATTCAGTGTAATGACCGGCACCATCGTTCTCGAATATCTGACTTGTATGATCATGATTGAAAAGTACCAGATCAAGATCGCCATCATTATTAAGATCGCCGAAGCTTGCTGTCCATGTTTGCCATCCGATAGCAATACCATAAGTATCTGCCATCTCTGTATAGTTATTTGAACCGTCATTCACAAACAGACGATTGATACGACGTAGATCAGTTGGACTAGTAGTACTCTGACGACAATGAGCAACGTAAAGATCTAAGTCACCATCGTTGTCAAAATCAATCCATGTACTTCCGTAATTTCCCGAGTCTGCAGGATCACCACCGATATTAATTCCGGGATTAACTGCAAAATTAACCATTGTCGAGATGTTCAGGTTACCGGTACCATCATTAACATAAAGTTTGCTGACATCATTATCATCACAACAAAATAGATCGATCCAGCCATCATTATTCATATCTGCGAATGTTGCATTCTGAAGAAAGAATCCTGAGTTGGCAAGAGTTGTAGATGTGTAAGTAACGCTTCCGCCGCCACCAAATATTTTGATCAGCATAATTCCTGTGCCGCCATCAAAAGCAACATCTTTCCAGCCATTGTGATCAACATCGGCACAAGTCATAGCCCATGAGCTTCCGCCACCATGGTTCATGATAAAATGAGTTGTGAAACTGCCATCTCTGTTCTGTAATTCAAGATAAAGATCTGAACCGTTGTCCATGTGGAAAACGTCATCCAGTCCGTCGAAATTCACATCTGTCACTGTTGTTGCACAGCCACTGTGAAAATTACCGCCAAACTTTGAGTTTGCATTTGTAAAAGCCAGTTGCGCATTTGCAGTTGTACCAAACGATAATCCGGCCAATGCAAATAGAATAGCTTTGAACTTTGTAGTTGTTTTCATTGTATGATTTAGGTTGAATATGCTTAGAGGGAAGGTACTTATAATTTCAATACCTTTTTAACCGTTACGCCTTTACTCGTAACGATACGAATGTAATAATTTCCGCTTTTGCCGGAAATGATAAAATTCGCCTTAACCGAATCTTCATTTACCATCTGTGTAGATACTATTTTACCGGTTGCATCAAAAATTTCGATTTTCTCGATCTTTACACCTGATGTGCTCGTTAAGGTATACTCCCCGGACCTGGAAACTGAAGGGTAAATAACGATCGAACTTCCCAGGTTATGTTGTTTTATGTCTGTGATTGTCAGGTTCAGACTATCTGTCGCAACGAGAAACGGAGTCTTATCCGCATTGGCATACATCGTTCTGAAAGAGTCGATTTCCGGACTATTTAAAACAAACATTTCATCAAGCCACTTCGGTGGAACCGCTTGATAAAATACTCTTGTGGTCACTTTCAGATCTCCACTGAACGATCCAAGCGGAACATGAAAATGTACATAATCGGTTGCTGAACCTTCAATTGAATTATTCTTATTGAAATCGGGATCTGCCATAGCATCCGGAGATATGATACATGTATCATAAGCTGAATGCGTGCTTGTAAATCCATTCGGAGGAATACGGTTGTCTTTTAAGAGAAGTGCTGCACGTTCAAGTATCGAAGTAAAATCTCCATTCACATCTCCCATTACAATTTCGTAGATCTGCGGAACATTCGACTGATTGATCACTGCATGATGCGGCTCAAATGCAGGAGTTTCCCCTATAACACGATAGTCTTCATCGAAAAGTCCTGATTTGAAGATCGTATCACCTGCAACATCTGTTACAATAAACTGCAATACTGCACGACGTGATGGGTATCCCGAAGGAAATTTGTGTCCCACTTTGTTCTCAATACTTACTCTGAAATAACCGGTATCACTTTGTGCGCTATCAAACATTAAATTAAGGTTGATAGAATTTAACCGGAGATTATTTGCTGTTGCGGCAAGAGTAGTGTCGAATCGTGCATCGTCAACGCTGATCCCAAGACTTGTCTTATTATTCTTGATAAGATCGATCATAAAATAATTTGCTCCTGCAAAAACATGCTGGTTAAATGGTGACCGTGGTGTCAGAGCGATGAATCCATTTGCAATCACGACCGGTGATGCAAGTTGTGGCATGTGACAGGTCTGACATTTTATACTATTTGCCTGGAAAGACGAATTCAGATATTCATGATAAGTAGCCTGCTCAATAAATTGTTGTCCGGTTGGATTACCACTTAAATCTGCAGTTTCTGTGATCAGAGTATGACAGGAAGAGCACAACCGGGATTCGTCCATGTGTGCACTGTAAACAGGTGTATAACCTTCATACAATTGCATCGGTCCGAACATCGGGCCTTGAAAGGGGCCGTAAATAGTTCGTGTAGTATCGTAAGGAATGTTACCTGAGAAAGTACTTCCAACACTTGGTGAAATGGTATGACAGCCAGCGCAATTCACACCATCCTGTCCGAGGGAATCATTGGCAAGATGTGCTAAAGTATAATCTCCCATTCCTCGGAAGAAATGGTTATATCGTCCGGTAGGGGCGTGACAAGATGTGCATTTGTCCTGAAGCGGTCCCGCATGTCCGGGATTAGTTAGTATTTCCTGAGAAACTTTCGCTTTCCATAAAGGATCTTTCGCGCTAAGCGCCATCATTGTACTTTCCCAGTGAGAAACAAGATTAACATCGTTTCCATCCTCATCAATATTTGACTGGCCCATGGAGTCTATTCCATGACATCCTCTGCAGCTTGCAGATGTAAGATACCATTCGCCGGGAACCAAAGGAGTCTGTACCCGTTGTGACGAGAAATAAGCGAGTTCTTCTTGAGTATGGTGATATGGTGTGGGGTTTTCGCCTGAAACAAAGCTAAGCAGAAGAATTACTGATGTAATAACTACTGTTGCGAAGAATATCTTCTTCATTGATCTGAAGTATAAATTTGTATGGGATTTCTTTTTACAATAATAGCTAAAATGAATGAATTTTGAAAATCATAACCCGATTTTAAAGGGCTTTTTATCCACCATCACCCTATAGAAAAGAAATTCAGGTTTATTCGATTAATCCTTGAATTCATATTAATTTCGCAAATAATGATGTAAAAGGCCAGCCATTACTTTACATTTGCCACATGCCGATTTTATCAGTTGAGGATTTTATTGCCAAAGTACATGATGCAAATCACCTTTTGATTGATGCAAGGAGTGAAGCCGAATTCGAAAGAGCGCATTTCCCCGGTGCAATCAATATCCCTTTGCTCAATAACGAACACAGGATCCTGGTCGGTACTTGTTTCAAAAAAGAAGGTCGTGATGCTGCCGTCAGATTGGGTTTCGAACTGGTAGGTCCTTTGTTCAGCTCATTTGTTAAAAAAGTGGATGAATCAGGAAAGGGTAAAGAGGTACTTGTTTATTGCTGGCGTGGTGGGATGAGGTCCGGGATAATGTCGTGGGTTCTCAACATGGCCGGATATAAAGTTGATACTCTTAAAGGTGGTTATAAATCTTTTCGCCGCTTTGTGCTGGATCAGTTTATGGTAGAAAGAAAATTCAGAGTAGTGGGCGGACATACAGGTAGTGGAAAAACGGATCTGTTAATGCATATGAAAAATTCCGGACATCAGGTCATCGATCTGGAAGGACTTGCCTGTCATCGTGGTTCTGCTTTTGGTGCATTGGGAATGAAACCACAACCGAGAAATGAATACTTTGAAAATGAACTGGCTCTTCAGTTATTTCATATGAATGCTGAAAAGGAAATCTGGATGGAAGCAGAGAGCAGATCAATCGGAAGGATAAAAATACCTGATGAATTTTATTATAGATTCATTGCTTCTCCTTTGTTCGAAATAAATTTACCGAGACACGAAAGAGTTGAACGAATAAAGAATGATTATTCACATTTTTCAGATGAAGAATTGGCTGATTGTATGAGAAAAATTGCCAAACGATTGGGTGGTTTAGCTTTGAAAGAAGCCTTGAAAGCCCTGGAAGAAAAGCGGACCACCGATTGGATAAGTATATTGTTAGACTACTATGATAAAACCTATTCGCATAGTCTGGAAAGCCGGACTACTAACACCCGTTTTGAGATCGAGATGAACGACAGAAACGATTTTGAAAATGTCATGAATAAAATAATTGCTGTTTCCAAAAATATAAAAAGTGATTCCTGAAATTAAACTGACTCAATATTCCAAAGGTAGCGGTTGCGGTTGTAAAATTGCACCTGCTGTTCTGGAAACAATTTTAAAGAATGTAAAATCGACTCAAGGATTTCCTGATCTTATTGCCGGCAATGAGAACAATGAAGATGCAGCTGTTTGGAAAATTTCCAATGAGCAATATCTGTTGTCTACAACAGATTTTTTTACTCCAATTGTTGATGATCCTTTTTATTTCGGGAAAATTGCTGCAGCAAATTCGCTGAGTGATATTTATGCAATGGGCGGAACGCCTGTTTTTGCTCTTGCCATTCTCGGATTTCCTATAGACAAATTACCAATTGAAGTGGTTGGGGAGATCATGCGCGGTGCAAATGAAGTTTGTGCTGAGGCAGGAATTCCAATTGCCGGCGGACATTCCATCGATATTCCTGAGCCGGTTTTTGGTTTGGTTGTGAATGGACTTGTGAAACCCGAACATTTGAAAAAAAATAAAGGCGCACAAACTGGTGATCAGCTTTTTCTGACGAAACCAATAGGAAGTGGAGTAGTTGCTTCTGCTTTGAAACGTGGCGCAGCAAGTAAAGAGCATGTCGATGCTGCAATTGCAAGTATGTGCAGACTGAATAAAATAGGAGCGGAGCTGGCAAAAATAAAAGGAGTAAATGCTATGACAGATGTAACAGGTTTCGGTCTGGTCGGACATTTGATAGAAATGAGTGAAGCAAGTAATGTTTCGGCAAAAATAAATTATCAGAATTTGAAATTACTTCCGGGAGTAAAAGAGTATATGGATAAATTCATTTTCCCCGATAATACGTATAGAAACTGGAATGCATACGAGAAAAAAGTTTCCGGAGTGAATGGTCCGGAGTTTATTCCGCTTTGTGATCCACAAACCAGCGGCGGATTGTTGATCAGTGTTGAAAGTGGAAGTGTGAATATGGTGCAGCAACTTTTAGAAGAAAGTGGATTGAACGGATTTACTAACCCGGTTGGTGAGATTTTTAAAGCAGGCGAGAAAGTAGTTACTGTAAATACTAAAATCAATGAATAAAGTTTTTCAGATTATCATCCGTTTTTCCATACTCCTCATATTAGTACTGACTTATTTATATGTTACAAGAGCGAAACCGATTACTTCACTTAAACAAATTAATATCTGCAAACTTGATCAAAAGTTAACTCTTGATTCGAAAGAATCAGCTCAATACATCAGCAAAGTCGAAGAGATTACAACAGGGGACACACTTCAATTATTAATTTTCAGAAAAGGCATTTCGTTCGTTCAGTCCGGACCATACCACTATGATGTCAATTTAGATTCCGGAATAAAGGTAGTGCAGATTCTTGATTCAGATTTATTGGTGGAGGAAATTGAAAAATGTATAGAATAAAAAGTGGAAAGTGAAAAGTGAAACCCGATAACTATCGCATAGGAGTCAGCTTAATTATATTTATTTGTGTCGAAATTAAGTGTGCTATTACTAACTCTATTGCCGTCAGCTTTAGCTGACGGACTAAAAATAAAATGCGGTAGCCTGGCTTTAGCCACATGAACACACTTTAATTTTATTGGTATGGACTTTTAAAAAAATGTGGCTAAAGCCGCTCTACTGTTAACTCTTATTCTTCCGTCAGCTAAAGCTGACGGCAATAAAGTCCAATCTCTAAAATTAAATTATAACAACATTAAATAAAATTATGTCCACCCATCTTCAACAAATGCTCCAACTCGTCGACGAGTTTTTTGCAGTAAAGAATGATCCATCGCAATTAGACGTTACGCCAATTGTTATGGAACAATTAAATGAACTCCATCCTGCAACATTATCTGAAGAAGTCATAGGCGATGGGCCTGTTTGCTGGATCTTACTTATTCCATCAACTCAGGAAACAATGGAAAAATTTCTTTCCGGAAAAATTTCCGAATCTGAAATATTAAATGAGTCCATGTCTGCAAAGAAGGAAGGCAGAGGTTTTGATTCTATCTATTTGTGTTCTGCAATTGTACTTCCTGAATTCAGAAATAAAGGGATTGCAAAAAAAATTACACTCGATGCAATCAGTTCCATGCGCAAAGATTTTGATATTAAAACACTTTATTCATGGCCATTCAGTGAGGAAGGGAAAAAGCTTTCTAAGCTGATCGGAGAACTTACTTCATTGCCGGTGAAAATAAAGGAATGAAAAGTGTAGGTTTTAATGCTTAAAAAGAAAACACAAGTATCTATGCAAAGAAAAACGTTGAGAACCCAAAGGGTTTTTAAACA
>JBMQEM010000023.1:0-88761 GCA_049363815.1 Bacteroidota bacterium | reverse complement strand
GCTATTGGATTTATTAACCGACAAATGAGGAAAGATGTGGGTAATCATGAGAGCTCAAGCTGACGGCAATAAAGTTGGGCTTCGAAAGCCACTAGTTAAGTTAGAATCATAATGGTCAAAAGTCAGAGGTAACGCAACCTAAAAGTAAGTAGCGTGACCTCTGACCTTTGACCTCTGACCTTCCTTTTTTGACTTCCAAAGTCTCAGGATTACTTCACCGTCATCCCCAAATTATACATCAAGAAACTAAATATATCCGTCTGCTCATCGATCTGTTTGCTTACCGGTTTGCTGGAGCCTAATGCAGTAGTAGAGGCATGTCCGGAGTTGACATCGATTCTGACCATTACGGGATTATCACCTTTGTATTTTTCCTGGAGTGTGGAAATAAATTTGAAGGAATGTGCCGGAACAACTCTGTCGTCATGATCGCCAGTGATCACAAGTGTTGCAGGATAATTGGTTTTTTCTCTGATGTTATGAAGTGGAGAGTAGGCAAGAAGGTTTTTGAAATTCGGTTCATCTTCACTGGAGCCGTAATCACTTTTCCATGCCCAGCCGATCGTAAATTTGTGGTAGCGAAGCATGTCGAGTACACCAACTGTCGGTATGGCAACTTTGAAAAGATCCGGACGCTGTGTCATTACTGCACCTACGAGTAAACCGCCATTTGATCTTCCGCTGAGTGCGAGTTTGGATGGATTGGTATATTTTTCCTTGATCAGATATTCAGCAGCAGCAATACAGTCGTCGAATGTATTTTGCTTTTTTAGTTTTGTTCCTGCTTCATGCCATTCTTCACCGTATTCTCCGCCACCACGTAAATTTGCAATGGCATAGATGCCGCCGTTTTCAAGGAATAACATTCTTTCGATCTTAAACTGCGGAGTCATTGGAATGTTGAATCCACCATAACCAAAGATCATTGTCGGATTATTTCCATTCAATTCAATACCTTTTTTGTGAAAGATGAACATTGAAACAGTTGTTCCATCTTTACTCGGATAAAATACTTGTTTCGTTTCATATTCATCAAGATTCAGATCCATTTTTGGTTTAAAAAAAACTGTCTGTAATTTTGAGTCCAGATCAAATTGATAGATAGTTGATGGGGCAGTGTAGGAGTCAAGTGAGTAAAACATTGTTTTGTCTTTCTTACTTGCAGAGATCTGATCAACTGCACCGATTGATGCAAGTGGAATATCATAGAGGAATTCACCTTTTCTTGAAAACACTTTTAGCAAGCCTGTAGCATTGTGCATGTATTGAGCGATGAGGAAATTTTTTCCGGCGCTGACAGAGATGAGAACATCTTTTGATTCCGGAATGATCTCAACAGGGGTGGCAGTTGGGTTGTTTGCGTCGATAGAGATCAATTTATAATGAGAGGCATTATTATTTGTGAGGATCATGAAATTGCTGCCTTCATTATCTATTACCGCATTATCAGATGTAAAATCGGAAACAAGAGTTATGAATTTTGAATTTGGTGTTTCCATATCTTTTACAACGACATTATTTCCGCTTGTACCTTCAGAACCTGAAATGATGAGCCATCTTTCATCATCAGTTGTCCCTGCGCCAAAATTTCTAAGTGGGTGTTCTTTATCTTCGTAGATCAATTGATCGACGCTTTGTGGAGTACCCGCAATATGGAAGTAGATCTTATGGAATTGATTTTGACCTTTGAGAACATTTTTCTCATCAGGCTTGTCGTAGCGAGAATAGAAAAATCCACCGGCTCTCCAGGCAATACCTGAAAACTTTACCCATTCCACTTTGTCTGTTAAAGTTCCGCCGTCTATTGTATTTTTTATGTTGATCTCCTGCCAGTCGCTGCCGGCCTTTGAGAAAGCATAAGCGAGATATTTTCCATCGTTTGAAACGGAGAGTGATCCGATGTTTGTAGTTCCGTCGGTCGACATCGTATTCGGGTCAAGAAACACTTCCGGTTTTGCAGTGACAGAGCCTCTCAGGATATTTAACACAAATTGATTTTGCAGACCGTTGTTGGTATAAACGAAATAGTTTTTCCCTGCTTTAAAAGGCGAAGCCGATTTCGGGAAATTCCAAAGCTGGGTAAGTCGTTTTTTTAAATTATCTCTGAAAGGAATTGTTTTTAAATAATTTTCTGTGACTGAATTTTGTTCTTTTACCCATTGTCCGGTCTCTGTTGAACGATCATCTTCCAGCCAGCGATAAGGGTCGCTGATCTCAGTGCCGAAGTATGTATCCTTTTGATCCTGTTTTGCTGTCGCAGGATATTTGAATTGTGCCTGAGCTGTTATGGCAATAAAAACAGCGATGCAAAGAAGTAATGTTTTTCTCATATTTTTTTGGTTGTAATGGAAAGCGAAGCTAATAGAAAGTGCTTAGAATAAAAATCTGTTAACTATCCTTAACAAGCTGAAAATCAGTCCAGGTTGATTTGTTAATTTTAAACTACTTCAGGTAATCGTAAAATGTTCACCTACGATTCCGGTTCATTCACCTGAGATTTTCGACAGTTGACAAAAATGCCCGTTTTTGAACTGAAAAACAAGATAGTTTAGCCTCATTAAATCGTTCTTTAGTAACAGCAGGAGTAAATTTTTTGAAACTGCCAGTAAAAATAGTTGCAGGTTTTCTCAGTCGGCATTCCCCCAAATCTCTGCCGGCGTGATTGAAATTCAAGTAACGGCCGTTACCGGATCTCGTGTTTCCAAACCGGTATTTTAAACGACCGTTACTTTTTTCCTGCCATATGAAAATAAAATTAGGTATTGTTTAGGTGAATAGTCAATTCAAGCGCCACAGCTTCCCCTGTGGCGTTTTTGTTTTTAAAAAGTTTTCCAAAGAAATAGTTTTATAAAATTGCACACTTAACACAAAGACTTTCATCAAGTAATTTAATACAATGTTTATAGGTGGTATAATTTTAAAATTTGTAGGATGCCTGGTATATTGGATATTCAAAGGTTTCAAAATACCTTTAAAGGAAATAGGGAATATAAGAGAGAACGGTGATCTTCTTGAAAATGCTAGTGATGAGATTACTTTAAAAGTAATAGGGGCCGTTACAATTTTAGTAATCGTGATTTTGTTAGGGGAAATAAAATGTAATTAAATGGTAAAAGATTTCCCGTTTTGGATAATGATATTTACAAAAATCCCGATCGTAATTTTCAACCAATATTCATAGAACTTTATATTTTCAAAAAATCACTTTTTTGATCTTTGGCTTAATAACTTATCATTTATTACTCACCCTCCCCAAACCCCCATCCACCAATAATTATTGAACTCCCTTCGTCATCATCGTATTTTTGATTCATCAATAAAACAAATATGAACAACTACGATAATTATTCATTTGGCTTTCATCCGAAAGATGACCGTCAGATCATGATCTTTGAAGACTTCAAAAAATTGCGCGCAGTGTTCGGGACGCCGCATAAGTTCGCTTACTTGCGATCTTTAGTGAGAACTCGTCCAAATGTCCGTTCGGTGTATCCTCCGGGCTGGAAGTTCAGATAAGAATTTACGGGAATGGTTATAAAAGAAGAACTCCCGGACGCACTCCGGGAGTTCAGAAACACACCATGAAAAACCAAACGCACTATTTTTAGTAAACAATACTTACGTGACCCACCCATTCGGAATGTTGTCCGTCAATACCCTCACCAATAATTTTATATACATATGTATCTTGTTGACACTTTTTACCTTCATAAAAACCATCCCATGAGCCATCCAGTGTATCCCAGGTCTTAAGTAATAATCCCCATCTGTCGAATACCCACACTTGTAAATGCTCCATGTTCGTATGGTATGGTCGGAAGACCTCATTTTTACCATCACCATTAGGTGTAAAGCAATTCGGAACAAACAATGTTGATTTAGGTCTGATCTCAATCGATTTAAAGATCGTATCACGACAACCGTAATTATTCGTTGTGATCAGCAATGCAGAATATGAACCTGTATCACTGAATGTATGTGTCGGATTCAGAACTGTTGTTGTTGAAGCTCCATCACCAAATACCCACTGATATGCAGTATAGTTTGTCGACAGGTTCTGGAAATCGATCGTCGGATTCATAATGTCAGTGATATAGGTACTGGCATTGAAATCTGCTGTAGGTGATGGATACACCTGGATCACATTCGATCCTGTATAAGTTGCATAACAACCACGGTCGGATACGACGGTCAGGTTTACATCATAGTTACCCGGGTTTGTAAACACATGGGTCGGTTGACGGTCTGTTGAAATATTTCCATCACTGAATGTCCACAACCAGCCTGTAATTGATCCTTCACTGATCGATGATCCTTCTGTGAAAGTAGAAGTGATCGGTCCGCAACCGGATCCACTAGATGCAAAGATGGCAACAGGATTCGGATTCACGCGAGCCTGAACCACTGTGGTTTCACGACAACCGTAATTTGTAACTGCTGTCAATGTGATATTGTAAGTTCCGACCTGAGCATAGGTATGATTCGGATTTGTCTGGTAGGCTGAAGTCTGATCACCAAAGTTCCAGATATAGGCAGCGATCGAACTTCCTGAACTCACATAGGATTGATTTGTGAATTGTGTAGGAGAATTAAGACAAGCTTCAGTAGTAACAAAATTTGGAACCGGTAAAGGATAAACTTCTACCCGTGCAAGTTCTGTCGTTGAACAATTATTTGAATCGGTAGCTACAAGGGTAACATCATAGAATCCTGCAGTACCAAAAGTATAACTGAATGTTGAATCTGAAGTTGAGAAACCATTTCCAAGATCCCAGTTATAGGTAACCTGTCCGGAACTGTTAGACATGTTTGTAAATTGTACCGGTGCATTCTGACAAGCAGAAGTAGCATTGATCACAGCAGTCGGACGTTCAAAGATCTGAACAGAGTCCGAATACGAATCGAAACAACCAAATACTGATGTGACTGTTAACGATACATTATAAGTAGCAGGACTGCTATATAGATGTGCCGGATTTCCTTCAATAGAACCACCATTATCTCCGAAGTTCCATAACCATCCAACAATATTTCCGTCTTGAGAATAAGACTGATCAAGGAAGTGTGTAGAAACTCCGTCGCAGACATTATTACCAAGGAATCGGGCAACTGGAGGATTATACACACTCAGGTTGTGGGTAACCTGAGATGTGCAACCATTGGGTGTGGTCACTGCAAGCGATACGTTGTATGCACCGGCAGCGGCAAATGTATGGGAAGGATTTGTTGACTGATCGTACGTACCATCGTCAAATGTCCAGGTGCTTGTGAAGCTGATACCACCGTCTACCGCTGAGAGGTTGACCAATTGATTAGCTCCGCCTAAGCAGACATTTGATACTGCGAAGGCAGCGACCGGATTTGGATATATATTTAATGAAGAACTTTCTGTTGCATTACATCCGAAATTTGATGTTGCTGTGAGTTGAACAGTGTAATTTCCCGGATTGGAATAATTATGTGAAGGCTGGAATGAAGTTGAAGTTGTTCCATCACCGAATGACCAGTTCCATGTTGTAATTCCACCGGAAGCACTTGTTGATGAGTTTAAGAAATCAACATCAATACCCAGACATACGTTTTCCGTCGTTAAACTTACAACAGGCAATGGATGTGAATTTGTTGTTGCTGAAACAGTGTCACGACAACCATGATCTGATGTTACAACCAGATTGACGTTATAACTTCCGGCAGATGAATATGCATGGGAAGGAGTGATTGCATTTGAAGTAGTATTGTCACCAAATGTCCAGTAGTGATTCTGAATTGTTCCGGATGATATTGTAGAATTATTAACCAGACCAATATTTGAATTTGTACATGCTGCAGTTACATTTATTGCAGCCACAGGAACCGGATAAATGGCAATTGCAAGTTTGGATGTATCAACACAACCTAAAGCCGATGTTGCAATCAGGGTAACATTATAAGTACCTGGATTAGTGAACTGAATTGATGGGTCCGTTAAAGAAGAACTGTTTCCGTTCTGGAAGTTCCATGAATAGGATGATATCGAACCATAAGCTGAAGTACTGGTATTCGTAAAACTGATCAGGGATTCAGCACATCCATTGGCTGCTGTAAATCCTGCAACAGGTAATCCGTTTACCACTACCGGGTGCGAAATTGTGTCAGAACAATTATTATTTGTTACTGCAATCAATGTTGCAGTAAAGTTTCCTGCTGTAGAATAAGCATGATTTGTTGAAGCTGATGTTCCCGAAGTTCCGTCACCAAAGTCCCAGATCCATTCAGAAATAAATCCTGAACTTACAGAAGAATTATCTGTAAACTGATTTGCAGAACCCAAACAAACTGAAGTTGTTGAGAAGTCTGCAGTTGGTACAGGGTTGACAACAACATTTTGTGTTGTTGTAGAAGTACAACCCGCCGATGAAGTTACGGTAAGCACTACCGTATATGAACCTGCGCCTGAATAAGAGTGAGCAGGACTGAAAGCACTTGAAGACAATGAATCACCGAAAGACCAAAGTGAACTTGCAATCGTACCGCTTGCAATAGAACTGTTGTTTGTAAAGGCTGTCGAATTTCCAAAACATGTCGGACTTGCAGCAAATGAAGCGACAGGTAAAGGATCAACATTTACGATACTCAGTTTTGTCGCTGCACATCCATTTGGATCTGTGATGGTCACATAATAATTTCCGGCAGCACTTGTCGAAATAGTTTGTGTAGTTTGTCCGGTAGACCAGGCATAAGTACTTCCTGGATTTCCGGCATTCAAAGTTGTTGTGTTTCCTGAACAGATATTCACAGTGGTAGGATTAGCAGTAATATTTCCGCCAACCGTAACAACTGTTTGTCCTAAGGTAGCACAACCGTTTGCACTTGTTACAACTACTGTATATAAACCTGAATCCGATACTGAAATAGTTTGTGTTGTTTCACCGGTCGACCAGTCGTAAGTACTTCCGGCATTTCCTGCGTCAAGAGTTGAACTGTATCCTGTACAGATAAATGTTGGATTGAGAGTTACAACAGGAACAGCATAAACAATCACGCTGACAGTATCTCTTGATATACAACCATTGATATCAGTACCGATCAATGTATAAGTTGAATTGACAGAAGGTGTAACAAATATACTTGATGCAGTACTTCCAATTGGATTCCAAAGGTAAGTAGAGGCTCCTGTTGCAGTAAAGTTTACCGTAGATCCATTACAGATCGTCTGATCCGGACCTGCAGAAACTACAGGTAAAGAGTTAACAGTAACACTTACCTGATCAGTATCCTGACAACCATTGACATCAGTTACTGTTAATGTAAAAGTTGTACTTGTTGTTGGACTTACAGATATATTCGCTGTTGTCAGTCCACCCGGCATCCAGTTATATGAAGTACCACCGGATCCATTCAATGTTACCGATCCGCCACTACAGATTGCTCTGTTCGCACCGGCATTAGCCGTTGGAAGTGAGTTTATGTTTACAATAACATTGTCAGTTGCAGAACATCCGTTTGCATCCGTTACCTGAACGGAATAAGTTGTAGTAGTAGATGGAGAAACAGAATAAGATGAACCATTATGATTTCCCGGCATCCAGTTATAAGAAGTACCGCCTGAGGCAGATAAATTTACAGTTGTACCGTTACATACTGTCTGATCAGATCCTGCATTAGGAACAGGTAATGCATTAATTGTTATATTCTGATTTATCGTATCTGCACAACCAAAAGCTGAACTCACGATAAGGTTTACGCTATGTGTACCAGCGGAAGTAAATGTATGCGAAGGTGAATTTTGTGTTGAGGTATAAGAGTCATTAAAATTCCAGTTGGTTGAAGTAATCGAACCTGTTGAAATAACTGAAGTATTGTTGAATACGGTAGTATTTCCCAGACAAGCCGCCGGAGCAGTGAATGAAGCAACAGGAATAGGATGAACTGTTAAGTTTCCATTTATATTTGCTGAACATCCACCGGCAGTTGTTACCTGGAGATTTACTACATAGTTTCCGGCAGTTGTATATGCATGCGTCGGGTTAGAGACTGAAGAAGTAGTACCATCACCGAAGGTCCATGCAAATGTATTGATGAATCCGGAACTTACAGAAGAGGTATTTGTAAATACCAGATTACTTCCTGCACAACCATTTGCAGTTGTAAATGCCGCAGTTGGCAATGGGTTTACTGTTACTGATCTGGTAATTGTGCTTGAACAACCATTTGATGTTGTTGTCGTGAGAGTAACAATGTATGTTCCGGCAGTTGAATAAGTATGTGTTGGATTTTGTGCCACTGAATTACCGGCATCACCAAAATCCCAGGCCCAATTAGTTATTGAACCTGATGTAGTGGAAGACCCGTCAGTGAAAGCAGTAGTAGCACCCTGACAAACAGAAGTTGCAGAGAAGTTAGTTACAGGTAAGGTATTCATTACGGCACTAACATTTATTGAACCACTGCAACCAAGACTATCAGTTACGGTTACCCCATAATTTCCTGCGGTATGAACAGTAATAGCTTGTGAAGTAGCACCTGTTGTCCAGTTATAAGTCATACCCGGATAACCTGCATCAAGAGTTGCAGAATCACCCTGACAAAAAGCAACGTTAGCAAGATTTATAGTAAGTGCTGTTCCGCTGACAATTGTACAAGCAGAACTAGCTACACAACCAAAAGGAGAAGTAACAGTTACGTTATAAGTTCCTCCTGAGTCGATTGAAATTGTTTGTGTTGTTTCTCCTGTACTCCAGCTATAAGTTGATCCCGGATTTCCGGCATTTAAAGTAGTAGTAGAACCTGAACAAAGGAAGAAAGACTGAAGGTTAACAACAGGAAGAGGATTCACATCGACCATGACATAAGCATTCGATGTACAACCTGCAGCATCTGTTGCTATAACTTCATATTGTGTAGAAGAACCGGGTGTAACAGTAACTGTGCCTGTAGTGGCTCCAATAGGATTCCATGAATATGTCAAACCACCACTTGCAGTGAGAGTAGTACTTTGTCCGGCGCAAATATTCACGTCAGGACTGATAGTAACAATTGGTAAAGCTCCAACATTGACATTTACTAAGTCAGAAGAAGTACAACCATTAGCTCCTGTACCAATAACAGTATAAGAAGTAGTGGTCGCAGGATCTACAGTATATGAAGGACCGGAGTGACCACCGGGCATCCATACATATGAAATACCACCGGTAGCGTTCAATGTTACCGAACCTCCTGAACAAATGAAGGCATCTGTTCCGGCATTGATATTCGGTAATGGGTTAACAGAAATACTTACTGTATCAATCGCAGAACAGCCATTTGCATCAGTAACAGTTACGGAAACATTTGTACTGCTTCCAGGAGTCAATACAATTGAAGAACCTGTAGAACCGGAAGGATGCCACACATAAGTAACACCACCTGTTGCTGTTAAAGTTACGGAACCACCTGCACAAACATTCTGATTTGTTCCTGCAGAAGCAACAGGCAATGGGAATATGGTTATAGGGTGAGAAACCGTATCAAGACATCCAAGAGTGTCACCACTGATAAGCATTACATTGAAAGTTCCTGATGAGGTATATGTATGAGTTGGATTCTGGGCAAATGAAGTACCACCATCACCGAAATACCAGTGCCAGTAATTATCATTTCCTGAAGTTTGATCAGTAAATGATACAACTGAGTTGATACATGAATTCGTTGCTGTGAATTGTGAAACCGGAGGTGTTGCAATTATTATTGTATGAGTGACTGAATCAACACACCCAAGATTATTAGTTACAATTAAAGTCACATCATATGAGCCTGCACCCGGGAATTGGTGAGAAGGATTTTGTAAAGTCGAAGTTGTACCATCGTCAAAATCCCAGTAGAAATCAGTAAAGATTCCGGCAGGAGTTGTTGACTGATCGGTAAACTGGATCGGGTTATTCAAACAAAGGACAGGAGAATTCGTAAATGCCGCAGTAGGTATAAACGGTAGGGTTACATTGACTGTATCAGTTGCAGTACATGATCCGTCATCGACTGTGACGATGTATGATCCTTCTCCAACAGTAATTGATTGCATTGTGGAACCTGTACTCCATAAATAAGTGTATGTACCACTGCCTCCATAACCGTGTGCTGTTAAAGTTGCAAGGTCACTGCAGGCAATTTGCTGGTCAGGACCTGCACTTGCAGTTATACCAATTACATTTACTGTGTATGAATAGATCTGGCTGCCATAATAAGGACAGGCATCATCCTGAACTCTTACTGTAAATGAATAGCTGTTGCCAATATCTGACGGACCCGGTGTCCAGCAGAATGTTCCTGTTGGATGCAATCCTGAACCGGTATTAAATGTAGCTCCGGGGATTCCGTAATTCCAATCCACTAACAATTGCTGACCTGCATCAACATCATTTGAGAAGATGTCGAAACAAGTTGGCTCATTTGCACAAATTGTAATACTGAAATTATTTGTTCCATTGATACCTGTTAAAGTTGGAAGCGTGTTTGCGCAATTCATTACTGTCAATTGCAAGTCACGTTCTACAGTACCGATCAATACGCCGTTTCTGTATTCTTTTACAAGTACAGCCATAACGGTAACTTCAAGAGCCTGTGGATTTAAACAGATGTCACCCGTCGCCGTATTGAACGAAGTCGATGGCGACGAATTAAGCGGATTAGTAGCATCGTAAGGAGCATGATATGTAACAGTTGATGAAGAAGTTTGCATTGGAGTGATCAGTTCATATACCAGTGAGTCACCATCAGCATCGTATGCACCGTGGTTGAAACAGTATTGCTGACCTAAACAAAGGAAAGGCACAGGTTTATTTGAGAAAGTAGGTGATGAATTACAAGTTGAAACAAGGTTATTTAAAGTAGCATATATATAGAATGTACTTCCACTTGGTGTATTGATCGTTGTGATCGCCGCATTTCTGCAACAAAGTGAATAACCGAATGTCCAGTCAGCGCAGGCAGCAGGTAAAGTAATGATACCATCATATACCCACTCCTGGATTCCGGTAAAAGGACCGCCATTACATGTTGTAACGGAACTTGAACAAGCAGGAGTTACTTCCTGTCCGGTTCCCGGTCTTTTATAACAAGTAACACTAAGAGATTGACCGCACGATGTCGATGAAACTGTAACAAGTGGATTTGCCGGTGCAGCAATACCGATACAGTCGCGATAGAAAGAAACAGTTACTTTGTAAGTATTCCCCCCGAGGCACTCGTATGTTAAGTCGGCTCCCATCGTATGACTCGCCGATACTTTTCCGCTTACGAAAAGCAGAAAAGCACATATGATGACCAGTACTTTTTTAATGGGTAAATTTCGATTCATACCTTTTACCTTTATAATAGCAGCATTTTTAAAATGACTTGCTTCTATTTTCATTTCTTAAAAGTACATCGGAAGGGAAGGGAGCATTTGCCAATTCAAGTCATTTGAGGACTTTGTAAGAATTGTTGCAGGATGAAGGGAATTATGTAGAATGAAATCGTAATTCTGAATAATTTCAGCTATGTTGTTTGTCAAATGAAAAAAAAATCTTGTAAGAAATTAATCAAACTTGTTTGAGAAGAATGAAACAAATTTTTTACAGGTAATTTTCATGCATTTTTTACAGGAGATCAATTTCATTTTACGGTCTATCTTTCCGGAATTTGTCACTTCTCAGGGAGTTTGATTGGTATTTGAAGACATTTTATTTCCCGCAGAATACGCAGAAAATACGCAGAGTTTTTTGCGAAAATATAAGTATCGTATGTTTTTCCCGCAGATCTCGGATTAAGGCGCAGATAAAATCTCAGATCTTGTGTTTCAATTATTCACTGCTATTGCAAGAAAAGTGACATTGTATAATTTCGACGAATACCATCTGCGGATTTATCTGCGCCTTAATCCGAGATCTGCGGGAGAAAAAATTTATTAAAATTGTTGTATTCTGATTTTTGACTTCTTGCATAAAACTGTATCTTTTCCCCATAATAATTTGAACATATGTGCAGTATTTATGGTCTTTTAGGCGAAATAGTAGAAAAGGGCGATTCATCAAAAATTTATGCTTCTTTTAATACATTAAGAAAACGCGGTCCGGATAGAAGTCTGACGATATTAAACCCGGATTCTTTTTTAGGTTTTCATCGACTTGCAATCAATGGTCTGGATGTCGATGGTGATCAGCCATTTTATATGTTAGATGGAGAGAAGACATTCTATTTAGTATGTAATGGCGAGATATACAATTTCAGGGAATTGATTGAAGAATATAAACTCGATGTTTCACTTCACGGTTCAGATTGTGCTGTTATTCTTCCCTTGTTGAGATTATTCAATTATGACTTGGAAAAATTAAACAAAGTACTTGTAGGTGAATACAGTTTTGCAATTGTTGAATATCATCAACATAAATTAAAGCAGCTTTTCCTTTCAACTGATCCTTTAAGTGTCCGGCCAATGTTTATTGGTTATAGTTCGGACCTGAAAAGTTTTGGATTCAGTAGTTTGCTTTCCGGGCTTGCACCATTCTTTCAGAATGTTGAACGCTTTAGTCAAAAAACAATTCTCAACTGGACTCCGGGCAAAACTCCTGCAAAAAAACAATACTGGCCTTCAGTAGTAAATGCTGACTACAATACGATTTCGAAGCCGGAAGATTCTGACCATGCAAAAGCAATTTCAATATTTGAAAATGCTGTCAGGCATCGTCTCATCTCAGACCGCCCAATCGGATGTTTGCTTTCAGGAGGTCTTGATTCAAGTGTAGTGTGTGCAGTTGCAGCAAAGATCATGGCGGAAGAATATCCCGGAAAAAAACTGAAGTCGTTCAGTATTGGAATGAAAGAAGGAACCGATATTGTTTATGCAAAAAGTGTTGCAGAGCATTTGAATAAATTGTATGGAAACATCGAGCACGAAATAATTTACTTTACTCCACAGGAAGGATTAGAAGCAATTGATACTGTTTTACAGAATACTGAAACGTATGATATAACAACTATCAGGGCCAGTGTAGGACAGTATTTACTTGGAAAATATATTTCTTCGGGTACTGATATAAAAGTTGTATTGAATGGTGATGGAGCTGATGAATGTCAGATGGGCTATTTGTATTTTTATAATCATCCCGATCTGAAATCAGCACAGGAAGATCATTATCGGTTGCTGGATGAAATTCATCTCTTCGATGGACTTCGGGTTGACAGGGCTATTTCCTGTCACGGACTGGAAGCCCGGGTTCCTTTTCTTGACAGGGAGTTTGTTGATTTTTTCAGAAGCCTTCCTGCAAGCTGGAAGGTACCAACGAAAGATAGCATTGAAAAGAATTTCTTTCGGACGGCATTTGCAAAAAGTAAATATGGTAAAACCCTGCCGGAAGATGTTTTGTGGAGAAAGAAGGAAGCCTTCTCAGATGGAGTTTCAGGAAAAGAGAAATCGTGGTTTCAATGGGTACAGGAATTCTTAAATGAAAAAATATCTGATCAGGAATTTGAAATGCAAAAAGATAAACTTCACCCTTCATCAGTTGCTCCATCAAAAGAATCTTTTTATTACATGAGGTCATTTCAAAACCGGAATGGCGATCAATGGCAAGTGATTCCGCATTACTGGCTGCCTCGATGGTCGGGAAACCTTTCTGAACCATCAGCCCGTGTGTTGAAGGTGTACAATGATAAATCGTAATTTGTATTTCAAAAACCGGTTCGAATTGCAAATCACGAATTACTAAAAATAGGGAGATGAAGGCTCAAAATCAACTTAATAAGTTGTACAACCCACGTTAAAGGGTATGTTTTTTTCTTTAGTTTTGCGCCGCAACCCGAAATAGCTATACAATTCAAATTTATGTTACTAACTCTGTTTTCTCCGGAAGGAATATTAAGTTTAATCACTTTGATCTTTCTGGAAATAATTTTAGGGATCGATAACATTATTTTCATTGCAATCATCTGTAGTTATTTACCTAAAGTTGATCAACAGAGAGCCCGTACAATAGGTTTGATGCTGGCAATGGTATTCAGGATCTTGTTACTACTTGGAATTTCATGGCTGGTCCATCTGGTAGAGCCATTGTTCTATCTGGGTTCACTGGGAGTAAGTGGTAGGGATCTTATTTTATTTTCCGGTGGTGTCTTTCTTGTTTATAAGACCATTAAGGAATTGTATGAAAAACTGAAAGGTCATGAAAAAGGGGCAACGGCTGATACAAAGAAAAAGCTTTCCATTTCTCAGGCTATTTTACAGATCACGATCATAGATATCATCTTTTCATTCGATTCAATTTTAACTGCAGTAGGTTTAAGTCGCGATCTGCCTGTTATGATCGCAGCTGTAGTAGTATCAATGTTTGTTATGCTGTTGTTTGCACCTTACGTAAGTGATTTTATCAACAAGTATCCGACAATGAAAATACTCGCATTGGTATTTTTAGTTGCAATTGGCGTACTGTTGATGCTGGAAGGGGCGCACATTCACGTTGAGAAATCATACGTGTATTTTGGAATGGGCTTCTCATTGATCGTTGAATTACTCAACATCAGGCTTCGAAAAATTCAGCATAAATCAAACTGACGGGCAAAGGCTGTTGATCATTTGATTTAAATTGCCCTTTGGTTATTCAGTCTTTTTATTATCTTGCAGCTAAAGAAAAGCAAATGATAAAAGGAAAACCATCTTTTCCATTCAACACCATTGCACTTGGAGTTGCTTTTAATGATGAACTTGATTTCATGGTCAGTGAAATGAAGCGCCATTGTGAAAATCATGGAAGTCTGGCTGTTTTTATTCATTACGGAAAAAAGACCGGGGACAAGTTTATTCAGCTTTCAAGAATTCTGACGCGCTATGGATTCCATGACGGAAATTCACGGATCTATTGGGAACAAGCCAATGCTGTTTCTTCGATTCTGCAGATCTGCAAACATGAAGTGGTGGATCTTCTTCTCATGGGACTTTCCACAAACAAAAATTTCTCAACGCCTTTTGGAAAATTAACTCAGGAAATTGCTACAAAAGCAAAGTGTTCAGTACTTATATATACATCACCATCCAGTTCGATGAAACGGATCGTAGTGGAAGCAAACAATCACAGGAAGACAGAACATGCCCTGATGACAGCATTCTACTTCAGTGAAAGGGAAAAAGCAGAAGAGATCATTGTACTTGATGTAGCAGAACAATTTGCATCAGCAGAATCTTCCCAATCCAACGATTACAGGTCTGAAATTTTTTCTGACTCAAAACTGAATCAATCGGTTGAAAACATGGCGCTCAACGTCAGGATTGAATCGGCAGCGAATGAAAATTATGAAGATATCACTGAATACGCCCGGAAAGTAAAGGCGGATCTTATCATCGTAAATTCGCTGGACCATCATCTTCAGATCTTCGAACGAATTGCTCAGAATCATATTGACACTATTCTGCCAAAGTTACCTTGTAATTTACTGATCGTCCATTCCCGTTTAATAGAAGAGTAGGAATAGATGAAAGTATTTTTAATAGGTTATATGGGTAGCGGGAAATCGAAAGTTGCTGAAGCTCTGGGAAAGATCCTTGAATTGCCAGTTGTCCATACCGATGAACTGGTAGAAAAGTCTGAAGGAAAAAGTATTTCAGAAATTTTTAAAACATCTGGCCAGGAACATTTTCGTGAACTGGAAAGAAATGCATTGCATTCTCTTTCAGAAAATAATAATGTAGTTGTATCTACAGGTGGTGGTTTGCCATGTTATTTCGATAATATGGATTACATGAATGCAGTGGGAGTAACAGTATATCTGGAAGCAAATCCGGGATTACTTTTTCATCGGCTCTCCAATAACAGATCCGGAAGGCCGCTGATAGAAAATTTAAATGATGTTGAATTGATGGAACAGATCTCAGGCCATCTGGCCATTCGTTCTCCCTTCTATAAAAAGGCACAGATCACAATTAATGCTGCAAGTGTGAATGTGAAAAGTCTTTCTGAACTGATAACTAATTATTAGTGGTTATTACTGTATCCATGCCTCAATCTTATCACTTTCGATTTCCACACTCACATGTTCCTGTAAAGTAGTGGCGAGGGAGAGTCCGACAAAGTCAGATGAAACCGGATAACGCTTGTGATTTCTGTCAACGAGTACGACTGTTCTTAATTTTTTTGTTTCAGCATCCAGAAAAGGTTTCATTGCGCTAAGCATAGTCTTGCCTGAATTCATAACATCATCCACCAGAATTACGATCTTATCATTCAACTCTTCCTTTGATAAACTGATCTCAATTTTCTGATCCAGTTTGCCATGCTTAATAAATTTTACTTCTGTGAGCAAAATTTTAAATGGTGCAATACTCTTCAGGATTGCTGCTATTTTCTCGGCTACTTCGTAACCACTTTTTACAATTCCTGCCAGAACAATTTCTTTCGCACCGGAATTATCTTCATAGATCTGAAAAGCTAACCGGTTCAGTTTTTGTTCGATCTGCTTATTGGTAAGCAGGAGAGTTTTATCTTTTTCCATTTAGTTATCGTTCATTTCTTTTAAACGTCCACCTTTATAGTAGTATTTTTTATAATACGGTTCATCGAGGTCGCTGATGATCACTCCACGCGAAGTACTTGCATGGGCAAATTTATTTGAACCAAGATAAATTCCAATATGAGAAATCCTTCCTTTCCTGATCTTGAAAAATACCAGATCACCTTCCTTCAGATTTTCCTTTTTGACAGGTTCGGATTTTTCATAGATATCTTTTGCGGAACCTGTAAGAATTTTCTGATAAGCAGACTTGTATAATTCACAGACAAGTCCGGAACAGTCAATGCCATTCTTGCTTTCGCCACTGTATCGATAGGGCGTACCCAGCCATTCATTTACATATTCATAAAGGTGAGGATTTGTAACAGATTCAAGATCGAAGCCAAGTTCATTTGAATATTTAAAGCATAGAGCAAGTTGTTCCTGTTCGCTATCTGTAGCGATGGAAGGATCCTGTCCGGAAACGATTCCGGAAAAAAAGGTGAAGATCAGAAAAAAGAGAATTGACCTCATTTCAGTTTCCTTAAATACTCCTGCGTTTTAACAACATTACATTCTCAACATGTGTCGTATGTGGAAACATATCTACCGGTTGATATTTCACTATTGAATAGGCTTCATCAAGTATCTGCAGATCCCTTGCCTGAGAAGCCGGGTTACAACTGACATATACTATTCGGTCAGGAGCAGCCTCAATGATCGCTCGTACAACATCCTCATGCATTCCGGATCGGGGAGGATCTGTGATGATAACATCCGGTTTACCATGTTTACTGATAAATTCTGTTGTCAGAGTATCTTTGATGTCTCCTGCATAAAACGAAACATTTTGGATTTTGTTGTAGCCTGCATTTTCTCCGGCATCATTGATTGCATCAGCGATGTAATCAATTCCCGTAACGTGTTTAGCTTTGGATGCAATAAATGACGCAATAGTTCCGGTTCCTGTATAAAGGTCGTAAACGTTTTCATTTCCTGTTAATCCTGCATAATCACGGACAATTTTATATAATTCATAAGCCTGAAGAGAATTGGTCTGATAAAAGGATTTTGCAGAGATCCTGAAAGTCAGGTCTTCCATTTTTTCTTCTATGTATGAACGGCCATTGAAGAGTTCAACATTCAAGTCAAAAATTGTATCATTCCTTTTTGAATTGACGATATATTGAAGCGATGTAATTTCAGGAAAAGTCTTTTTAAGATGTTCCATCATAAGCATTCTGCTTTCCTGATGATCACGACTAAAAACAACGACAACCATCCATTCACCGGTAGAAGTAGAGCGGATGATGAGATTTCTCAGGTAACCTTCCTGACTTCGAGGATCGAAGAATTCAAAATTATTATTCAGTGCAAACTCTTTTACTGATAAACGGATCTTATTACTTAGATCATCTTGCAGGAAGCATTCCTTGATATCAAGAATTTTATCGAATCTACCCGGAACATGAAAGCCTAAAGCATTTTGCTGAATAGTAGTTCCGGAATCCAGATCCTCTTTGGTCAGCCATGCCTTGTTGGAAAAAGTGTATTCAAGTTTATTTCGGTAATATTTAGTTTGTGCGGATGCTTTGATTGGCACTGCTGCAGGTAACTGAACTTTCCCAACACGTTCCAGCACATCAGTCACATGTTTTTGTTTGTAAAAAATTTGCTTTTCATATGACATGTGTTGCCATTTGCAACCACCACAAGTACCGAAATGTGAACAGAACGGCTCAACTCTGTCAACAGAAGGTGAAATAAGATTTACTACCCGGCCTTCAGCATAATTCTTTTTTTTTCTGTAGATCATGACATCAGCAACATCACCCGGAACAGCACCTTCAGCAAAGACCACAAAATTGTCGATACGGGCTAAAGCATTGCCTTCAGAGCCCGCCTCTGAAATGTTGAGATTCTCTGTTATTTCACCTTTTTTCACATTTTCCATAATGGCGAAAGTAAAGAATGTTCGTCAGATTTCACCTGCAAATCGTGAATGAGTTTGAATGGTTATCCGGAATATCATCAGAATTTAATAAGAAGTTGAAGTATTTTAGGCAGTTGATGAATTGCAAATTTTTAGCTGGGAGTATTTTCGATAGATCTTGTGGTTTGACATGGCGCGCCCCGGGGATTTAAATATAAATCCCAAACACCTACCTCGCCAGTGAAGTACTGAACGAAGTTCGCTTTGCGTTTTCAATGATATTATGTGAATTCTATGTCACCTAATGGCTTCTGCCATTTGGAACATCCTAATTCTATTGGCTATCGCCTTGCAAAAAATCCCCATGTTTTCCCCCTTGCAAGACTATCCGCCTGGGGCGGACAGAATCATTAAATAAACAAATGACTTAATTGCAATTGAGAATCGTAACCTCGTAAATGATGGATATTTTATGGAACAATTTGGTTTTTTATCAAAGACTACCAAAAATTAACAGCAATAAGTGTAGGAAAGTGACCGATTAACTTGAATTACCTCCGATAAAAGCTTATTTTTGCGTTATATAAGTTGTTTTATTTCTATTCCCGCATCATGAAAACGATAGTAGTTGAAAAGTCATTGACAGAACTGGCAATTGAACGCGAAGAGCGCTTTGGTGCGCATAATTATCATCCTTTGCCGGTAGTTCTGGAACGTGGTGAGGGTGTTTATGTATGGGACGTTGAAGGGAAAAAGTACTTTGACTTTTTATCAGCCTATTCAGCTTTGAATCAAGGGCATAACCATCCTAAGATCGTAAAGGCATTAGTAGATCAGGTTCAGAAACTATCCTTAACTTCCAGAGCTTTTCACAATAATGTTCTGGGAGAATACGAAGAGTATATTACAGGTTACTTTAATTATGATAAAGTGCTCCCTATGAATTCAGGCGCAGAAGGAGTGGAGACTGCCATGAAGTTAGCAAGAAGGTGGTCGTATGTGAAGAAAGGAATTCCGGAGAACAATGCGAAGATCATTGTATGTGAAGGGAATTTTCATGGAAGAACAATTACTATTATTTCAGCGTCAACAGATCCGGATTCGTATGGTAAATTTGGTCCTTATACACCCGGCTTTATAAAAATTCCTTATGATGATATTCCTGCTCTGGAGAAAGCACTTCAGGATCCTCTGGTTGCAGGTTTTTTAGTGGAACCGATTCAAGGGGAGGCCGGAGTAGTAATGCCGGCGAATGGTTATCTGAGATCAGCTTCTGAACTCTGTAAAAAACATAATGTACTTTTTATCGGCGATGAAATCCAAACCGGACTAGGTAGAACTGGTAGAATGCTTGCCTGTGATCATGAAAATGTTCATCCGGATATTCTCATTTTAGGAAAAGCACTGAGTGGCGGATTACTTCCTGTTTCTGCAGTACTTGCCAGTGATGAAATTATGCTTTGCATTAAACCAGGCGAGCATGGAAGCACTTATGGTGGTAATCCATTAGCTGCTAAGGTTGCTATTGCTGCTCTGGAGGTTTTGAAGGAAGAAAAGCTTGCTGAAAAGGCCGAACGATTAGGAACTATTTTACTGAAGGAACTGAAAGCGATCAAACATGATCATATTTCTCTTGTCAGGGGTAAAGGCCTGTTCTGTGCTATGGTCATTAAACCAAAAGCAGGTAAAGATGCCTGGGATGTTTGTCTGGCTTTAAAGGAAAATGGCTTGTTGGCAAAACCTACCCATGGCGATATCATTCGCTTTGCTCCACCACTTATTATTACTGAGGATCAACTTCAGGAGTGCATTGGTATAATCCGCAAAACCATCGCTGACTTTTAAAAATTAATTATTGATCGCTTTTACTTCTGCGGTTGATTTAAGGATAACAGAACAAAGTTGGTCTGCCTTTTTCAAATT
Source organism: Bacteroidota bacterium (assembly GCA_049363815.1). Classification (GTDB taxonomy): domain Bacteria; phylum Bacteroidota; class Bacteroidia; order AKYH767-A; family 2013-40CM-41-45; genus JADKIH01. Next base: position 68,435 of record JBMQEM010000023.1, on the reverse strand, counting down.
CTGGTCTGTTGTCGATTTAAGTTCGGACTTTACCTGAGCGATTGTATTCTCAATACTTACGAATGATTTACCGGTTTCAGACTGGTAGCCGGAGGCAAAATGACCAAGTGTAGATAATCTATGACCTGACATCATCGAATCCTTATTGTCTTTGATCTGATTCTTAAGGTTGTTGAATTTAACTCCATAATTTACGAGGAGTCCTGCGAAGATCAACGATAATACAATGACTCCAAAGCTGAAATATTTTTTAAACCCGGATCGCTTACTTCCTAATTGATCGATATCGATCTGTAACTGCGAAATGGTGTTCTGCAGATCAACTTGTGCGGCGTCATCTTTCTGCTTCCGTGAATCAATTGACGCTGCTGCATTTGAAATCGTTTTTGTTTTATATCTCTGCAATGATTCAATCCGGTAGTTCAGATATTTATCATATACCTGATAGCCTTGTTTGAAATGGTTGTTATCAGAATACCCTTGTGAAATAATTTTATAAGTTTCCATCAGGAGTGTATCAATTCCATCACCATGCAGATCTTCATATGGCCGGAGTGAGATCATGATCTGATCCAGCGCTTCTGCTTTAATGTAAATGGTTTTGGCTCTTGCATTCAATGATTGCAAAGTCGCTATATCTTGTCCGTAAGATACTGTACAGATGATACTGAATAATATGAAGAGGGTTATTTTTTTCATTTTAAAGAAAGAATTTTATATAAACGTCTGTACTGTTTCCGTTTTCACTCTCAATTTTAATTTCACCCTTGTGAAATTCAGTCATGATCTTCTGAGAGTCAGAAAGACCTAAGCCGGCCCCTTTTCCATCTGGTTTGGTCGTATAAAATGGAGTAGTGGCATTCTGTAACACTGAATCGATCATTCCGGTTCCGTTATCTCGGATCCTGATCTGAAGAAAACGCGGAAGGATCCTGGTACTAATTGAAACCTTGGGCTGGTATCCTTTCACGCCTTTATTGAATTTTTCCTCCACAGACTGAAATGCATTGTTCAGGACATTGAGAAGTAAACTTCCGATTGCAGCCTTATTTACTTTTATGGAAGGAAGATTTTTTTCAAAGTCATTTGTAACGATACAATTGAATTCATTTCCGGATGCAAGAAGTCCTCTTGATGCAATTGAGAGATACTCTTCACATAACATATTGATGTTCGTGCTTTCTTTTTCCTGACTAAATTCGCCTTCCTGTGTTATGAAAGCATTTGCCAGTCTTAATTCAAATTGTGCAGAAGTGTTTACTTTTTGAACAGAGCCGGAAAGTTCACTTGTCCATTTATTTTCAACGGAATTGCTTTCATCAAGTGTTTTGGAAAGATCACTGAGATTCTGCGTTTCCTCAGAGAGTTTGTTTATCGAATTTTTTAAATGCCTTACTTTGTCAATTGCGGATTTGGCTAACGATGCATACTTTTTGATATTTACTAACTGTGCAGTTGTAATTTCAAGTTCGTCATTTTTCTTTTTGATCTTTCTTTTCTGAAACTGCAGAAAAACAATAATCAGCAGTAGCCAGATTCCAAAGGCGAATGCAGCCGTTTTAAGTAGCTTGGAATATTTTGCGCTTAATTCAGCTTTTTGCGTTGTGAGGTCGTTGATCTTTTCTTTCTTTTCCGTCAGACTTTTTTGAAGAGTAGAACTATTATTCAGATAAGTCTTTTCCATCAATTCCAGCGTGTCTTTTAATTCAGCTGAGAACGATTCGTCAAGACTTTTATCGTAATCTTTTAATTTGTCAAGTCCAAAGCGGTTTAAGTTTTTCAGTACATAAGCTTGAGCCCGACTATCATGATTTTCGAGAGTTACTCTGTTTTCAGGTTTATGAACCGGTACATTTCTCTGACTATACGCCAGTAGGGCGGTCACAAAAAGTAAAGAAGCGATTAATCCGGATCTTATCAATCCGGTTTGATTTGTAAATTTCATACTATATATAACAAGTTTCTAAAGTACAGAGTCTGGTTGTAATTCTTATGAATTAAATACCGAAATTATTAACGTTGAAATGTGTATGAAATTGGGCTTGATTTGTATCTAAAGATTGACCAAATTACACCTCTCAAATATGTATGGAAAAAATATTTAAAAGGATTCTGAAAGTTGCACTTTCATTTTTAATAGCCTTTCTGCTGATCTTCTTTATTTTCCGAAACCCGCTACTGCACTACATTACAGAGAAAGTTGGGGCTAAGATGAAGGTGGAGAAAGGATTGACTATGGTAATAACTTCATCTTCCTTTTCCGGGATCTTTACTGTGGCATTGGGAGGTGTTTCCTTTATTCCACAGTCGGGTGATACTTTGTTACATGCTGACACTCTCCGGGTTCGGCCTTCCATTTCAGCCCTGCTCACAGCAACTATTCGTCTGGAGGAGGTTGTCGGTAATGGTATTCAATTGCAATTGGTTCATAAAAAGGAAGGAACGAATTACAAGTTTGTGAAGCCGGAAAAGGAAACAAAAAAAGCAGTTAGCAATTCAACCAATGCCTCCAATGGGTATTCCTATTTGCTTGCAAGAATACTGGAAAGAAGTTTCAATTTCGCTCCTCAAAAGGCAGAGATCACGAATGCTGTCCTGAAATACAGAAATGATACCCTTGAGAGAAAGATCCGCATTGATCGTTTTCATTCTGATGTGAATTCAATGAAAGGTGAATTTGAAGATATGAACTCCAACACAAAGTGGGAGTGCAGTGGTTCTTTTCATCAATCATCCCGGAAACTTGACCTTTTTATTTTTCCTTTGGCGTCAACGAAAAGTAATTTGCCTCTTGTTACTGAGTTGACAGGTGCAACAATCAGTTTTGATACTGTACATATTGAACTGGATGGTTACCGTTACTCAAATAAAGAACTGAAAGTATTTGGTCTGGCATCAATAGCCGGATTTTCATTTCATCACAACCGCATTTCAGAAGACAGTATAAAAATTGAGAGCGCTTCAATTTCTTATTCTGTAACTTCAAATGAAAATTCGTTGATGCTCGACAGTTCATCTGTTGCAACATTGTCAGGAATTGTTTTTAAACCTTATGTTCGTTTTGAAAGTTCAGCTTCCAAAAAGTATGCAATGCGTGTTGAAACAGATTCCGTTCCGGCAACTGATTTTTTCAGATCGCTTCCACAGGGAATGTTTGATGAGGTGAGGTCAATTGAAGCTGACGGAAGCCTTAAATTCAAGTTGAATTTTTTCCTTGATTCTGCCAATCCTGACAATGTCACCTTCGACTGTTCGATGAAGAAGAATAAATTCCGCATCCGTAAATTCAATAATAGTGATCTGATGAAAATGTCTGGTGAATTTTCACAATCAGTATATGAATATGGCAGGTATGTAAGGTCATTTATTGTCGGTCCTTCAAATCCGTATTACACACCTTATGAAGGAGTATCTCCCTATTTCAGAAATTCAGTACTGACGTCTGAAGATGGGAACTTTTTTTACCATTATGGATTCAATGAAGATGCTTTCAGGAAATCGATTGCGACCAATTACAAGGCGAAAAAATTTCTCAGAGGCGGAAGCACGATCAGTATGCAACTGGTAAAAAATGTTTTCCTGAACAGGAAGAAAACCATAGCCCGCAAAGCGGAAGAAGCTTTAATTGTATGGCTGATCGAAAGCAATAGACTGTACAGCAAAGAGAGAATGCTGGAAGTTTACTTCAATATCATTGAATTGGGTCCTAATATTTATGGTATAGGAGAGGCGAGTGAATTTTATTTCAAGAAAACTCCTGCGGCACTTAATTTACCGGAAAGTATTTTTCTCGCAAGTTTGTTACCACATCCAAAATGGTTCCGGTATAGTTTTGATCCTTCAGGAAATCTAAAACCATATCTGGCCAATTATTATAAGAATGTTGCTAATTTCATGGTAAGAAAACAAATGATCACTGAACAGGAACGTGACAATTTGTTGCCAAATGTTCAGGTCACAGGGTTGGCACGTGACTTAATTATGCCAATTGATACTGTTTTGATCGATGAAGAAGATATTTTCTGATAGATTAAAACTTTATTATATGACTTTTGTTTTATTCTAAGGATGAAATGATCGATACAAAGTAAATATTGCACTTATTCAATAAAGTTGATAATTAAATTTCGGCTCGAAAGTTGCTCCATCTAAATTGATTAACTTTAGCACAGTTAATTCTATTTACAGGTAGTTTCAGAATCAGTGTTGCGTCACTCTTTCCGACACCACAAAAAATTCTGAATGAAAATCAAAGGAAAAGTAAAATTTATTAGTCAGGACAAAGCAAAGTTTTTTCCTACCTTAAAACAAAGAGTTGACGAGTATTTTGAGAGAAACAATTTATCGAAGCATGCGAATGCTTCAATGGTGATCAAAACATTTATTCTGCTTGCCGGATACATATTCCCGTTTATTGCATTATTGATATTCAATGTGCCATTTCCGGCGAGTTTGATCTTATGGACGATAATGGGAATCTCAGTAGCAGGAATAGGTATGAGTGTTATGCATGATGCCAATCATGGCGCTTATTCATCTAACGATACTGTCAACTATGTTGTGGGACATTCCTTGAATCTGGCCGGAGGTTCTGTGCATAACTGGAAACTTCAACACAACATTTTACATCATACCTATACCAATATTTCCGGTATGGATGAAGACATTGCAGACAGGCTTGTACTCAAGTTTTCTCCGCATTCAAAAGTGAAATGGTATCATAAATTTCAACCACTTTATGTTTTCTTTTTCTATGGATTGCTTACCGCATATTGGGTATTCCTTAAAGATCTGATTCAGCTCTTTCAATTCTCAAAAAATGGGGTCAGTCCATTGAATAAAAAAGAAACAATTCTAGCCGTCTTAAAGATCAGCCTTTTCAAGATCGCTTATATTTTTACTCTGCTTGTTGTCCCGACATTATTCTTCAGCATTCCATTCTATCAGGTCCTGATTGGATTTTTCCTCATGCATTTCCTGGAAGGAGTGATTCTGAGTTTTGTTTTCCAGATGGCACATACTGTGGAAGGTACTACTCATCCTTTACCCAACGAAGAAAATACAATTGAAAACGACTGGGCAGTTCATCAGATGAATACAACAGTCGATTTTTCACCAAAGAGTAAATGGATCTCGTGGTATGTTGGTGGACTGAACTTTCAGATAGAACATCATCTTTTCCCGCGTATTTGTCATGTCCATTACCCTGAAATTGCAAAAATTGTGGAACAGACTGCCAGGGAATTTAATGTACCCTATATGGTAAATGAAACATTCTTCAAAGCAATGAAGTCACATCTTGTTGCATTGAAAAAATTTGGAACCATGCCACATCCGAGTGAGGTTATTGTCTGATCAAATTTGCAGGTTTCAGGTAGCAGGTTAGCTGTTGCTTACGTACTAAACTTGAAACGAAAAAAATGTTTCTTTCAAGCCAGGCTATTGAGCTGCTCAACCTTGCCTTGTAACTCTTTAAATTCAGGATTGTTTTTAAAAGCATCTCTGATCTGCTGGATGAAATCTTCTGCCTGAACTAAATAAAAACTTCTCACGCGAACAAATTCTTCGTCGTTGGTTTCGCCGCTTTCAATTGCCATTGTTTTGAGATCATCTCCGATCTCACAAAGAAAAATCCGGCAACTGACATCGAGTAAGGCATAAAAAAACAGGACTTCTTCGAATTCGAATGTGATCATTTCACCGACTTCGTATTGCCAGTTATGCACTTCAAATTCTTCCAGAAAACCATCTTCCAGCATATCCAGGCGCATGGCTTCACGGATAAGGTCATAATGAGGGTGAATCAGTATGAACTTACCGGCAGCAATGGAAATATTGACCAATTGCTTGAATTCCTTAGTTACCTGGATACTAAGTCGGTTGCCGTATACTACTAGTGCTGACATTTTGCTATATACAAATGTACGATTGTAATTCTTTAAAGCATAGTAAAGCGGGTAAAATCCTTGCATTTAATGATAAAATTCAGTTTTGAAGGGGTGAATAGATTTAACAAATCTCTAATTCTTACTATCTTTGAAAGCCATTTTTTGAGCGAAGAAGTTATGTTAGGATTAAAATTACCGACAGATCCACGGTGGGTCAATATTGTAGAGAAGAACATTTCAGAGATCCTGACCGATCATGCCTATTGTGAGCAGAAAGCCAGTACAAATGCGATCAACCTCATCGTACATTTTCCGGAATGCACCGAACTGGTAGATGCAATGCTTGAATTGGCTAAAGAAGAGTTGGAACATTTTCAGGAAGTTCATGAAAAGATAAAGGCCAGAGGCTATGAACTTGGTCGAGAACGTCGAGATGAATATGTATTTGAGCTGAATTCTTTTATCAGAAAAGGGTACACAAAAAATTATGTGCTTGTCGATAAACTTCTTTTCTCAGCTTTGGTAGAGGCGAGGAGCTGTGAACGTTTCAAGGTGCTTTCTGAAAATATTAATGATGCTGATCTCAGGGAATTTTATCATAGGCTCATGGTAAGCGAAGCCGGACATTATACAACATTCTTAAAGTTTGCCAGACAATATGCAAATGGAATCGATGTAGAAGCAAGGTGGCAGGAATTCCTCGCATTCGAAGCAGAGATCATTAAAAAGTACGGACAAAAAGAAACCATTCACGGCTAGTTGGTTGCCGTTTTAATTATTCGTTATTCGTTATTAGTTATTAGTTTAACTTTCCATTCCTCCGAAACCAAAATCGATTTCTTCTCTTTGTAATTGTACATCACCATTACACTCGTTGCTGAAGCAAGCATGATTTCTTTTTCTTCTTTAATTAAAAACAATTCGTAAGCAAGGTCGAAACTTTTATTTCCCATGCGGCAGCAGCTGGTTCGGATATACACTTCATCCTTGAAATGGACAGGAATAATAAAATCAATTTCAAAGCGGGCAAGGATTACACCTTCAGTTGACCAGTCGTAATCGTAACCAACGACTTCATTGAAATAGGCAACTCTTGCCTCTTCGAAGTAAGTAAGGTAAACGGCATTGTTAACATGTCCGAACAGATCCAGGTCGGAAAACCGGATATTGACTTTTGAGATTTTTTCTAATGACTTTATCATATTAACTGTCGAGTTTTTCAAATTGTGAATTTGCGGAAATATATTCCGGTACAATATCTTTCATTTTCCTGACGATGATCTCATTGTTCTGCAATTTGAACAGATCGATCAGATCGGAAATTTCTTTTTCGATGGTAGGGAAATCATATTCGCGGACTTTTGCGATCATGATCTTTGAGTGATGAGTTGGTAAGGTTGTTTCTTTATTTGCCAGAAGTTCTTCGAAGATCTTTTCACCGGGACGAAGCCCTGTGTAGATTATCTGAATATCTTTTCCCAGTGTCAGTCCGGAAAGCTTGATCATCTTTTTAGCCAGATCAACGATCCGGATACTTTTACCCATATCGAAAATAAAGATCTCTCCGCCATTACCCATTGCTCCGGCTTCCAGAACCAACTGACACGCTTCAGGGATGGTCATGAAAAACCTTTCAATATCCGGATGAGTCACTGTGATCGGTCCGCCTTCATCAACCTGACGCTTAAAGCGGGGAATTACAGAACCATTTGAATCAAGAACATTTCCGAATCGGGTAGTAATGAACTTGGTCTGGCCGACTTTGTTTAAAGACTGACAATAGATCTCAGCAATTCTTTTGGTAGCACCCATAATAGACGTAGGATTAACAGCTTTATCCGTGCTTACCATTACAAATTTCTCGACCTTGTATTTTCCGGAAAGATCAGCAAGGATCTTTGTCCCTTGTACGTTGGTCAGTATGGCTTCCGATGGATTTGATTCCATGACCGGAACATGTTTATATGCGGCCGCATGAAATACTACATCCGGTCTGAAGAAATTGAATACGCGTTCCATCCGGTCGTATTGTCGGATATCAGCGATAACAGTTTCAAAATTTTTCCAGTGATAATTTTCATTCAGTTCAAGTTCCAGGTCATACAAGGGAGATTCCGCCTGATCAAGTATGATCAGACTTTTCGGCTTGAAAGGAATGATCTGACGTGCAATCTCACTTCCAATCGAACCCGCGCCACCTGTGATCAGAATTGTTTTGTCGGTCAGTTGTTTTCTGATAATATCAAGGTCAAGCCGGATAGGCTCTCTTTCCAGCAGATCTTCAATCTTTACTTTTTTGATCTGTTTAAAACTTAACTCACCATTGATCCATGATGTAACCGGAGGTACATTCAGAATATGTACATCATGAGCAAGACATTTTTCGATAATAATTTGCTTCTTGTCAGAAGAAACATTCTGGATACTGATAATGAGATGTGCTATATTATTTGCCATCAGCAACTGATCCAGTTCGGAGGTATGAAAGATCCTGATTCCTTCCACGGTCTTACCTTCTTTTGCTTGATCGTCATCTATAAAAGCTGTAACCTTAAAACGTGTATTGGCATCCCTGTCAATCGCCCGTTTTGTGATCAGGCCGGATTCACCTGCGCCATAAATGATGACCAGTTGTTTATCACGGGTAGGGTTCTTGAGTTCCTGGTAAATAGTTTTTACGAGAATTCTGAAAGCAGTAATTGAGAAAACAGAAGCGAAATAATCGATGATGAGAACCGAGAAAGGGACGAGATAAATTCCAATAGAATAATAGGAAATGACATTCATCAGACCCATTGAAATGCTACCGATAGTGATCGTATAAAACACACGGAGCGCATCTCTTGTACTGGTGTAGCGGATAATTCCCTGATAGATCCGGGAAATAAGAAAGCTGATGACTCTGGTAACAATGACTGTTGTGAAGGCATACTTCCACAAGGCAATCTCAACCTCAGGAACCCTGAAATTGAAGCGGAGCTGATATGCTAACATTAACGAACCCAAACATATACATAGATCTATTGCAAAAATGATCCACCTGGGTGTATTCCTGTCTGAAAATTGAAAAGCCATCCTGTTTTTGTTTCCGAGTACTCAAATATATGTTTAATAACATTACAAAGTATATAGTATTTAGTACTCAAACTTTTTGCTATTTTGCACTCATAAACGTAAAAAATGAATCCTAAATCTTTGGTGACCGGTGGGGCCGGTTTTATTGGTGCGCATGTTGTAAATGAATTGGTCGGTCTTGGACATGATGTATGGGTTTTAGATGATTTGAGTGGTGGATTTACAGAGAACATTAATCCAAAGGCAAAATTTATTAAGGGAAGTATCATTGATTCAAAACTGGTTGAAAGAATATTTTCCGAAAATAAATTTGATTATGTCTACCATCTGGCTGCTTACGCTGCTGAAGGACTAAGTCATTTTATTAAGCGGTTCAATTATGAGAATAATCTTATTGGAAGTATTAATCTGATAAATGAATCTGTGAAAAATGAAGTGAAGTGTTTTGTTTTTACATCATCGATTGCAGTTTATGGTGCAGCGGCGCCACCGATGAAAGAAACGACTATCCCTTTGCCGGAAGATCCATATGGAATCGCCAAACTTGCTGTTGAACAGGACCTGAAAACTACCCATGAAATGTTTGGTCTGGATTATATTATCTTCCGTCCGCATAATGTTTATGGAGAATATCAGAACATGGGTGATAAATACAGGAATGTAGTAGGTATTTTTATGAATCAGTTATTGCAGGATAAACCTCTTACCGTTTTTGGAGATGGCGAGCAAACTAGAGCCTTTTCATATATTGGTGATGTTGCCCCGCACATTGCAAGATCCGTACATATTCCGGAAGCGAGAAACCAGATATTCAATATCGGTGCTGATACAGAATTCACAGTACGCGAACTTGCAGAAACAGTTATGGAAGCAATGGGATTACGTAGCAAGTTGAATCACCTTCCTCCCAGGAATGAAGTTGTTCATGCCTACGCAAATCATGACAAAGCGAAACAAGTTTTTAAAATTGACTCCACTATATCGTTAAGGGATGGATTGTTTAAAATGGCTGACTGGGCTAAGAATGCTGGAAGCAGGAAGAGCAAAAAGTTTGAGAACATTGAGATATTAAAGAACCTTCCTTCTGTCTGGCTTGAAGATTAACGATGAAACGAATATTATTTATTGCGGCACATCGCCCGGATCGATCGCCAAGTCAACGATTTCGTTTTGAGCAATACATCGATTTCCTGGAAAAGAACGGTTATCATTGTCATCAGTCATGTATCATTTCTGAGAATGACGAGAAGCATTTTTATAATCCCGGCAGCTTTCCTTTTAAAGCCTATATTTTCCTGAGAAGTTTTGCTAAACGACTCTTTGAATTTATCAGGTATTATAATTACGATATTATTTTTGTCCATAGGGAAGCTTTTATGACCGGGACAACTATTTTCGAACGGTTATATAAAAGGACAAAAGCAAAATTGATTTTCGATTTCGATGATTCAATCTGGATCCATAATGTGTCGGATGCAAATAAAAAACTGAGCTGGTTAAAGTCGCCGGAGAAAACCGGAAGGATCATAGCCATGGCTGATCTGATCTTCGCCGGAAATCAATATCTCGCAGACTATGCAAAGAAATTCAACGATGCAGTTGTAATTGTCCCGACTACCATTGATACAAATGAATACAGGAATTTAAACCTGAATAATCAACAGGCTTTATGTATTGGATGGAGTGGAAGTATGACAACGATCAAGCATTTTGAATATGCCATTCCTTTTCTAAAAGAGATCAAAAAAAAGTATGGAAGCAGAGTATATTTTAAAGTGATCGGTGATTCAGGATACAGAAATGAAGAACTGGGGATTCAGGGAATCGGCTGGAAAAAAGAAGAAGAGATCAGAGAACTTTCAACTTTCGATATTGGTATCATGCCACTTCCACACGATGAATGGGCAAAAGGAAAATGTGGTTTGAAAGGTCTGCAATATATGGCTCTGGGGATACCAACAATTATGTCGCCTGTTGGTGTCAATGTGGAAATAATAAAGGATGGAATAAATGGATTTCTGGCAGAGACAACAGAAGACTGGATCACGAAATTGTCATCACTGATTGAATCTACTGAATTGCGAAATCAAATTGGACAATCCGGTCGGAAAACAGTGGTAGAAAACTATTCTGTTGCCTCCCAGGAAAAAAATTATCTGAAGTACTTTGATGATATTATTAATTCATCAAAATAACTTATATTACCTTGACCTCAAGAAAAAAAACGAACCGATGGAAATGACTGAAAATCAAGTAAAAAACATAGCATTAACCGATATTCATGTTGGTTTGGGCGCTAAAATGGTTCCTTTTGCAGGCTATTTAATGCCTGTATCGTATGCTGGAATCAATGTAGAACACGAAACAGTCCGTACCGGTGTTGGCGTATTTGATGTGTCCCATATGGGTGAATTCATCCTGAAAGGTGAGAATGCCCTGGATCTGATCCAGCGCGTGACCAGCAACGATGCTTCTAAACTGATTGATGGAAAAGTGCAGTACAGTTGTTTCCCAAATGGAAAAGGCGGCATCGTAGATGATCTGCTTGTATATCGAATCGATGATAAAACATACATGCTTGTTGTGAATGCTTCTAATATTGATAAAGATTGGGAATGGCTGCAGAAGAATAATACAAAGGATGTTGAAATGCATAACATATCTGATAAGACCTCTTTATTTGCAGTGCAGGGTCCTTTAGCAGTGAAAGCTTTGCAGTCCTTAACAGATATGGATCTTGCGAATATGGAATACTATACCTTCAGTAAAGGAATTTTCGCCGGAGAAAAAAATATTCTTGTTTCAGCAACCGGATATACGGGTGCCGGTGGATTTGAAATTTATTGTGAAAATGCTCAGGCAGAAAAGATCTGGAAAGCAATTTTTGAAGCAGGGAAGCCATTCAATATTCAGCCAATTGGTTTAGGGGCGCGGGATACTTTACGTCTGGAAATGGGTTTCTGTCTTTATGGAAACGATATTGATGATACAACATCTCCTATTGAAGCCGGTTTAGGATGGATCACAAAATTCACAAAAGAATTTACAGATAGTAATCTTTTAAAGCAACAAAAGGAGCAAGGTGTAACAAGAAAACTTGTTGGATTTGAAATGATCGACCGTGGAATTCCTCGTCATGATTATATTGTCCAGGATGCTAATGGAAATACTATTGGTAAGGTTACCAGCGGAACTCAGTCACCATCATTGCAAAAAGCGATTGGAATGGCTTATGTAAAGCCTGAATTTTCAAAAGATGGAAGTGAGATCTTTATCAATATCCGTGATAAAGCCATAAAAGCAAAAGTTGTGAAAGTACCATTTTATAAGAAATAATTTCTATTTTCACTCTTGAATTACATTTATGACGAAGTTATCAATTGACGCTTGTTTTTCTCCGCATCTCTATCCGGTGTATGAAACTCCGGATAGTATTGTAGTGATCATTGATATTTTCCGTGCAACATCAGCGATCTGTACAGCCTTTGAATTTGGAGTAGAGAAAATGATCCCGGTTGCAACAGTCGATGAAGCCCGTCAGTGGAAAGCAAAAGGTTACCTGGTAGGAGCGGAGCGGGATGCAATTCCTGTTGAAGGATTTGATTTCGGAAATTCTCCTTACAGTTATATGGGAGATGATGTAAAAGGAAAAACGATCGTCATTACTACCACCAACGGAACACAGGCTATTGAAGCAGCTAAGAATGCGCATAAAGTGGTTGTCGGTTCGTTTCTCAATATCAATGCACTTTGCGAGTGGCTGGTAAGTGAAAAGAAAAATATCTTATTGCTTTGTTCCGGCTGGAAAAATAAATTCAATCTTGAAGATGCACTTTTCGCCGGTGCTGCTACGGAATTACTGACTCAATTGAGTGATGAATTCAAATTAGGCGATGCTTGTCTGGCTTTGAAGTTTCTTTATCAGCAAGCCGAACAGGATCCGATCAAGTTTCTTGCACATGCTTCTCATAAAGAACGTCTTGCCAGACTGAATCTGAAAAAAGACATTAAATATTGCCTTACTCCAAACCAGACGGAAGTGATTCCGATCTTAAAGGATGGAGCATTGGTGAAGCTGATGAAAGAGAATGTGGTGATGGCGAAGTTTGAGGTTTAACGGATTCACATGTGATCTTACCGGGATTAAATGGATTACCCGGAAATTAATGATTCCGATTTTGATTAGACAAGATATTCGTGCAGATAGAACATAAAGCCTTACGAAACTTTTACAGCAGGCATATTCAGCCGAGAAGGCAGCAGCATTTGCATATCAGGGTCATGCCGGTTCGGTTAAAGATCCGGAACAGAAAAAGGCTATCCGTCAAATTGAAATTGATGAATGGAATCACCGCAAGGAAGTTTTACAAATCATGCAGAAGTATGATATTCCTGTTTCCCGTTTCAATGAATTCAAGTTTCACATAATCGGAAAAGTCATTTCAGGAAGTTGTTATGTTATTGGTTGGTTCATGCCATTTTATTTTGCCGGAAGTCTGGAGAGTGGAAATGTCTGCGAATATTTCCGCATGATGCATTATTTTCATGAGATAGGAATTACAGAGCACGATGAAATTCTCTATGAAATGGGAATAAAAGAAAAAGAACACGAAGTTTATTTCCTGAGTAAAATTGAAAACAGTAAGATGCTTCCTTTTTTCGAGAAAGTATTTTCCTGGGGAAGAAAAAGCAAAAATGATGTTGACCTGAATAAAAAGTATCCGGTTAGTGAATCGGAAATTTATTGCAGGAAATAAAATTTTGTTTTTATATTAGTTCAAATTCAAATCGCCATCTTAATGAAACAATATCTGATCGATACCTTTCGCTTCAATGAACAAGCAAATTTACGTCTGTTAAACAAGATCAGGATTTTGTCAGAGCCCGAACATTGTATAAAACTCTTCAGTCATATGATCAATTCCCAGGACAAGTGGATGGCCAGAGTTCTGGGAAACGAGGAGCAGGTGAAAATGGATTGGTGGACCCCTGTTTATGCCTTCGAAAAACTGGATGGCAGATTGGTAAAATCTGTTGATTCGTGGGTTTCCTATCTGGAAGGATTATCAGAAACAGAGATCAACCAACTAGTTCAGTTCACAGGCTATGATGGTGCAAAATGGGAAGCCAGAATTGTTGACATAGCCCTTCAATTGAATTATCATTCTATCCATCATCGCGCACAAATTCAATCCATCATTCGTTCGCAAGGACAAGAACCCGATTTTCTGGATTACATCAGCACCAAATACAAACGCCTAGGATAAGAATAGAATCAGTCGTAAACTTTTCATCCCACTTCATTCCACCTCATTCCATTCCAATTCATTTCACTTCATTTCACTTCATTTCACTTCATTTCACTTCATTTCACTTCATTTCATTTCACTTCATTCCACTTCATTTCATTTCATTCTCAATGATAATCCCCTTCATCCCCTTGAATCTTTTCATCTTCAACAACTCTATCTGAATTAAGAACCGGCATTCCCGCCTCAACCCAAGCCGTATACCATACTGATGCTACATCAATAATGGAAGCCTGAAGTCGTCGTTCAACTTGTCCATTGAGCATCTGATGAAACTGTTCTGAGAAATCATAACTGTAAACCTGTATTGTAGTGCTGTTTCTCTGTTCGTAAGAATATTTTTTATCACTATCCGTATTTTCTGAGAGAATTTTTTCGAATGTAAGCACAGAATCCAAAGCAGCGTAACTGTCATGTACCGCCGACCAGATGAATGGCTGGATCTTATCGATGTGCTGACATCTTCCTGTAAAGTAATCGTAATTGGTAGCAAACAATTCCGGCAACCGCGATTCCCAGAGCCCATGAATGCCATGCTGGTTGGTCAGTTGCCCATTGTAGTTTTCAGTGCAATGGAGTGGAACATGCGAATCAGCAATGTAATGTCCGATGTTAGCAGAATAGTAGAGTATGGCATCCGGATCATTTTTTCTGAATGCTTCTACAAGCCGGTAAAACATCTTGTTAATGTACCATGGACCAATTCCATAGGCTTGCAAAGTATCTTCCGTAAATTTTTCTACAGCTTCTTTCCAGTAAATTGGAAGTGTATCAAAGGGATTTTCTCCATAATGATCTGCATCAATAAAATGCCGCGGTGCTTCATCCGGATCAGAATGTCGGCGTTTGTCAGGGTCAACAGAATGATTGATGAGATAGTCAATGTTCGATTTATAGAATCCGAACATTTCAGGAGGTAAGGCAAAGCAGGCAAATTTATTGACAGCACGGTGACCGTAGAAGCCCCAGGCATTAGAATTTTTCTGTGAAGAAAGTAATATCAGAATGAAAAAAAATAATTTCATCTGACAAAGATGTTATGTCAGAAAAGACTACACAACCAATAAAAGCAGGATATTAAAAAAACCTTTTTGCACGGCCCTTAAGGGCCGTGCAAAAGGTTTTTAATCTTTATAGATATCGGCAGCAATTTTCTCTGTCAAACTTTTCGGAACAAAATAAGTTAGTGCCACAGAAACTTTATTAAGCCATCCCGGAATGATCTCATTTTTTTTCGCAAACATTCCATCGATTGCAAACTTCGCTACAACATCAGCTTTCATAATGACCTTTGATGCTTTTTTAATAATAGAAGGAGAAGCAGTCATGCCGGCAGCATTCATGAAATTGGTTTCGGTGGTACCCGGACTCAAACAAGTGACAGAAATATTTTCTTTCTTTAATTCTAATCGTAGTCCGCGTGTAAAAAGTACCATAAAGCCTTTCGATGCTGCATAAACTGATAAATTTGGTACAGATTGATAGGCAGCAGTACTGGCTACATTCATGATGTAAGCTTGTTGTCCGGAGCGTTTCAAAATTGGGATCATCCGATAAGTCATTTCGACTGGTGTCATCATGTTGATCTGCATCATATCTTTTGTTGCAGTTAAAGCAGTCTTCTCTAAACTTCCCCAAAGTCCATAGCCGGCATTGTTGATAAGGATATTGACAGGGAGTTTTTTCTCTTCTATAAATTGAACGACCTTGTCCACTCCTTTTTGATCAGTAAGGTCGGCCAGAACGTAATTACATTCGACACCATGCATTGATTTAATCGCTTCCGATAATTTGCTCAATTCATTTTCAGATCTGGCAACAAGCACAAGATTGCATTTACGGGAGGCAAGTTCAAGTGCCATTTCTTTTCCAATGCCTTTACTGGCACCGGTGATCAAAGCGTAGTTCATTTGGTAATGGGATTAAATAAAAAATGGAATCAGAGGTCTGATTCCATTTAAATATGATTTTAGTAAACTAATTACTTTACAAGTTTCTGGAAATGGTGATAGAATGGAGTAGCACTCTCATCTGATTTCGGCATGTATTTTCCGATGATCACAGGAATATACATTACACGACGACGACTTGCTGCTCCGGTAAGCGGCGACATAGCCACACGATGCCAGATACGGCCATCATGAACAACAACATCTCCTGCTTTAGCATCCACAAGCATTTCATTTTTGTCTTCATCGTTATTCATGAAATATGCTTTCTTGAATAACATAGAGAACATATTCTGCTTATGTGTTCCAGGAATGATCCGCAGTCCGCCTTTATCAGATGATGAATCATCAAGATAAAGTCCAACATTCAGCATGGGCATAACTTTCTTTCCGTAGAAGATATCGCGCATACTGTCGGTATGCCAGCCCATCTGACGGAAGTTACTGTTTGAAGTATTCACGTAATGATTTACGATCACACCGTCTTTTTCATTTTCAGCAATTCTAGAACCTTTAGGCATCAATACTTTCAGACTTTGGATTCTTTCGCTGGTAACAAAGCCATGGACAGTTTCGCTGTACTGACTTGTGAATGGAAAGCGGTGAACGATAGGAGTACCGTTCTCGTCGTGACCAAATTTGATAGGTACGCCGTTGATTTTCTTGATCCCACTTGAGATCCACTTCTTTTGAAGGTCCTCAGTTGAAGCGATAATGCTTTTCACCTCTTCAGGTGTAGCTGCGCCGCTAAAATGGATAAATCCGTTTTTATCGAAAAACGAAATTTGCTCCTCAGTCAGTTTATTGCCGAGGGTAAATTTAGGATATTGGGTGTTACTCATTTTCAGTTTTTTATACAAGAATTACCTGCCTGATAGTCAATTCGTTAGGCATTCCCACTATAAACTTTGGCTGTTTTTGTCAATTTTTTGCTTGGTGCACAAATATATAAGAATCTTTTTACTTACAAATAATTATTGGAGGATTAAATAAGGGGTTTTTTGAACAATCTGGTCTTGATTAATTGGTTAGATATGATGTAAGGGCTTCGAAATAATTCAATATTCATAAGGCAAAAGTCAATTATTACCTGAATTAAAGATTTCGTTGAATTTGTACCATTATGCATTATTTGATCTTTTATCAGCCAAAAGAAATTCCATTCAGATTTGTTCAGCCATTTTCTAAGTCCTGCCAGGTTCTCACGCCTCAGCTAACACCGCTTCCCGGAAAACGCAAGGTAAAGCAACTGCCCTCATTCAGTTTGGATTCTGCGCTGACCTTCACCCCGTGGAAATCGGCAATGGTCTTCACGATTGGTAATCCCAGTCCGTAACTCATATCGTCTTCCGGACGGAAACGCTTGAAACGATCAAAGATGAATGGCAATTGGTTAGCTGAAATTCCGTCGCCGGTATCACTTACCTTGACAACATAATAATCACCTTCCCACATTCCGGAAACTGTTATTTTACCTTCCTCACAGTTGTATTTAATTGCATTGGTAATAAGGTTGAATAACATAGTATGAATAAGGGATAAATTACATGGAGAGAAAACAAAGTCATCTTTCCATTCATTGATCACAGTGATTCCTTTACCCTGGGTAAGTTCTTCCAGTTCTTCGAAAATTTCCCTGATGATCATTTGCAGATCCGCACTTTCATTTTTTACATACTGGGCATTTTCGATCTTACTTATATACAAAAGATTCCGCACTACTTTCGTCAGCCGGCTTAAAGTCTTCTGAGAATCCACCAGTCTCTCAACAACATTATCTGGAATTCCCGGGTCAGAGATCATGTTTTCAATTCTGTTCTTGAGAATTGAAATAGGAGTAAGGATCTCATGCGAAACATTCATGATGAATTGCCTTTCCGTTTCAAATGTCTCACGGATCTTGACCATCATTTCATTGATGCTTTTGTCAAGGTGAGAAAATTCTGTCGTTGATGTTTTAACAGGAAGTGGGTCAAATGTCGAAGGATGTTGTACATCACGAAGTTTTTCATTTACGATCTTATTGAAAGGCCGTAAAAGAAGTCTTGCAAAAAGTAAGTCGAAAAAGATCGAGATCACAACCACAGCAACCATGATCCAGATCGTGAATTTTTTTATTGTTACGTTCAGCTGATCATAGGCATTAAGCCCTTCACCAATGTCAATTGAATAAAGCTGGTTATCGTAAACAAATGCCTGTGTCAGTACTCTGTGCTTGATGATCTCATCATCAATTTTCCTTTCAGCATTTTCAATATGATACCGTCCGAAGTCGGGTGGAAGCACAGCAATGGGTGCGATGGAAACAAATTCTTCCTTGAAAATATTATAACTGTCAAAACTGCAATCCTGATCAAGTGCGATCTCATCCAGACCCCCAACAGCAACCATCCGCATTGTCTTTTCAAGACGCGCCACAAGTCTTCGGTCCAGATGATTATAGGCCACTTTCTGAATGAGCATAGGAATGATCGCTCCAATGGCCAGGATAATGACTACTTTGGAAATGGCATTGTATAAAGAAAGTTTTACTTGGATCTTCACTTTTTAAGTAGGTAGTGGTTTTTGAGTAACAGGTTTAAGTTTTGGTTGCTGGTTAGCATTGTAGTCGACTACGAGATTAACCTGTAACCTTACACCCGCAACCTTAAACTAAGTTATGCCATATTCAACCTGTAACCGATTCCACGCACTGTTTCAATAAAATCGGAATTACCATATGCAGACAATTTCTTTCTTAAATTTTTCATATGGACATCGATATAATTGGATTCATAATCTTCTTCCAGCACATCGCCCCAGATATGTTCTGTAAGCTGCATTCGTGTGATCACGCGGTTCTTATGAAGCGCCATGTAATGGAGAATGTCAAATTCTTTTTTCGTCAGACTGATGGCATTCTTTTCAAAGTAAACAGTTCTGTTCTGGATGTCCATTGAATATTCATGGATCTGGATCATATTGTTTTTCAGTCCATGTTTTCTTCTCAGGATAGCCTGCATCCTGGCCTGTAATTCCAGTAGCGAAAATGGTTTTGCAAGATAGTCATCAGCACCCAGATCAAGTCCGGTGATCCTGTCATCAATCGAACCCCTTGCAGTCAGTATTATAAAAGCCCCGTCCTTTCCGGCTTCTTTTGCTTCTTTCAGCAATTGAAATCCATTGTGTTCAGGCAGGCCAATATCAAGCAAAACAAAATCGTATGAGTTCACAAAGATCTTCTCTGATGCGCTTTTACCATTGAAAGCAACATCGCAATGATAACCTTGCTTGGTCAGAAAGATCTCAATTTCATGCGACAATTGTCTTTCATCTTCTACAATGAGTACATTCATATTTTTGTCTTATTACTTGACTGTTATTTGATTCTTTACTTCTTCAATTGATCTGATAATTATGCTGCAGCATTCTCTTATTTCATCTTCATTGATGATCAGTGGTGGAGCAATCCTGAGACAATCTGCTGCAAATAAAAACCAGTCGGTGATCAGTCCGTTTTCATAACATTTCGCGATCACTTCCTGATTGAATTTTTCACTTTCAAATTGAATGCAAAGTAACAAACCTTTTCCTCTAATTATTCTGATGTTTTCATGAACAAGTAGTTTTCTGAACAATTTTTCCTTTTCTATGACATTTTCCGCCAGTTTTTCGCGAACCACAATCTCCAGGGCTGCACTTGCAGTAGCACAGCAAACTGGATGTCCACCGAAAGTGGTTAGATGACCAAGGACCGGTTCAAATGACAAGGTCTGCATGATCTCATTCGAAGAAATAAATGCACCAACCGGCATTCCACCGCCGAGTGCTTTTCCTAAAAGCAGCACGTCAGGAACTACATTAAAATGTTGGAACGAAAATAATTTTCCGGTTCTTCCCATTCCGGTCTGGATCTCGTCAAATATCAATAATGCACCGACTTTTTTACAATGGTCGGAAAGTTTTTTGAGGAAATCATTTTCAGGAAGCCGGATGCCGGCTTCTGCCTGAATAGGTTCAACGAAAACTGCCGCTGTGTTACGATCGATCAGATTGAATTGAGAAATATCGTTGAAATCTAAAATTGAAATTCCATTTAATAGCGGACGATAAGCATTTTTCAACCATTCATTTCCACTCAGACTCAAAGCCCCCTGTGTGCTTCCATGATAGGAGTTTTTGAATGAAACAAAATTTGTTCTTCCTGTAAAACGCTTGGCTAGTTTCATAGCACCTTCAACAGCTTCAGTACCGCTGTTGGTAAAATATACAGAAGATAAATTTTCAGGAAGCAATTCACTTAATCGTTTTGCCAGACTGACCTGTGGTGAAATAATGAATTCTCCATAAACCATCAGGTGCATATGTTTGTCGATCTGATCTTTTGCAGCAGCCAGAATTTCCGGATGTCCATGCCCAAGACTTGAAACCGAGATTCCGGAGATCAGGTCCAGATATTTTTTTCCATTCTGATCGAAAAGATAAACTCCTTTTGCACTTTCAATATCTAATGCAGGTGGTGCCTGACTTGTTTGAGCAACGTGCCGGAGAAATTGTTGTCGTCGGGTGTTCATTTGAAGGCGAAAGTAGTTATTTTTTAGTAAGTAGAAATTGGTAAGTGGCGGATGGCAATACTGAAGTTTTGCTACTTCTGTCTACATTCCTTAGTGAAATGAATTGGACTTACTTCTGCTGTACAACGCACAACTTATAACTCACTACTTATTATATTACCGTCGTAATAGCATCCAGAATCTCCGACTCTCTGACCTGAGCATCATACTTACGTTGAAAAAAGTGACGTTTGATCTGTAGTCCGGTTACAGAAACCTTGGTATTGTGATTCTCCATTTCTTCAATGAGCAGATCGATTTTCACTGTAGGTCTGGTAAAAGAAAAATTAGAACGGGCTTTTATACTGCCTTTCTTTTTGTCAAAATCTGTTACTTTCAATCCGAGTTTGGATAAAACACCGTGAGTCCTTCGGAGAACTTTTTCATATGGATATTGAAACACTGAGCTTTGCATTTTGCAGGCAGTTTTGACAAATCCAGAGGTGGGGTGGATAGGAAAGATTAGCGGGAGAACAAAAACCGATCTTGATACTCCGTTTCTGTTATCCAAATATAAGAAAATTCAGATATGATTAAACCCATCCTTTGAATTTATCTACAGCTGCAATAAAAATAGCATACCAATTCACCTAATTATGAGGTCAAAGTCAGAAAGAACCCGTTAAATTACTTATTCACAACACTTTTTTTATAATTTTTCAGCACTTTTGTGAATAGAAAAGGAAGGAGTGGCATCTTTGGTTGCTATATCTAACTAAAAGGAATACAATTCCTTTTCCTGGGTTTACACTATTCAATCCCGGCTTTAAATTCGATTTAATGAATAAGAACTATTTCTTCTCTGTCATTTTAGTTTTATTTGCTTCCATGTCGGTTGCACAGACATCTGTGAATATGTCGTTGCGTCAGAAACTGAATTCAAATCAGCTATCGAAAGCAACTGTAACTGATGTCCTGATCAAAGGTGATGTAAATGAGATCTCGGATTTTATTTCTGCCAGAAACGGAAAGATAATCGGAACCTCAGGAAAGATCATTTCAGCCCGTCTGTCATTGAATACAATTGCCGAATTGATCGATAAACCATTTGTAAAGATCATACAGGGAAATTTAAGACGTGTACAGGTACTTAATGATACCATGAGAATGTTATCGCGTGTTGACGAAGTGCACACCGGACAAACTCCTTTGCCACAATCCTATGATGGAACAGGTGTGATCATGGGTATTATTGATTCCGGAATTGACATCAACCATCTTGATTTCAAAGACAGCACAGGCTATACCCGGATCAAATATCTGTGGGACATGACAAAACCCAATGCGCCAAATACTCCGCAGCCTTATGCTTATGGTCAGGAGTGGAATGATGCCGACATCATGGGTGGACTTGCTGTTTCACATACAGGGGAAGATCAGTTCGGACATGGAACTTATGTTACCGGAATTGCTGCAGGAAATGGAAGTGCTGTCGGCCATTTTCAGGGTGTTGCACCAAAATCAGATCTGATCATTGTTTGTTATGATTTTGCTGCGAATGATAATGTACCCCGACTTGCTCATGCTGTTGAATACATTTTCGATAAGGCACAGCAATTAGGAAAACCATGCGTTATAAATGCTTCACTTGGATCTTATGATGGTTCACACGACGGTCAGGATCTTGAAGCACAATACATCAGCAATCTTATCGACGCACAAAGTGGAAGAATTCTGGTTGCAGCAGCAGGCAATGTTGGAATAGTTTATCCTTTTCATCTCGGAAGAAATTCGGTTGCAGGAGATACAGTTTTTACCTGGTTCAGGTACAATGCCGGTATTCCGGGTGCATACATTCAGATCTATGCAGATACTGCCCAATTCAATCAGATCAGATTTTCAGTTGGAGCAGATAAGATCTCGCCATATTATGAACACAGAGGTGATCTGCCATTTATTAATATCACACCAACTATAAATACATTTTATACCCGGAACCTTATTGTAAATACAAAGCGGATCGGAATAGTTCAGATGTATACATCCGTAAATGATGGTGTATATGAACTGGAAATTTATGTTCTTCCGGATTCAAATGCTTACAACTGGCGTTTCACCACAACAGGTAATGGAAGGTACGATAGCTGGTCATTTGATTATGAATGGCAGAATATTCCTAGTGTCGGAACATTTCCTGACATCACACATTACTGGGCGCCTGATACGAATCAATCAATTGTAAGTGGTATGGCCTGTCTGGATAATGTGATCACTGTTGGAAATTATTATAATACTGACAGACATCTGGATTACAATAATACTGTTCAGATCACACCTTCCGATCGTCCGAGAGACCTTGCTGAAAACAGTAGCAGAGGGCCTACTCGTGATAACCGGATCAAACCTGAAATCGCCGCACCCGGTCATCACATAGTATCGACAGGAGTGATGACATTAATGCCTGGATTGATAGGAGCGCAACCATATAAAGTCGCACCCGGTGGATTGCACCAGACAGGTGGTGGTACATCAGCTTCTGCACCTGTTGTTGCAGGAATAGGAGCATTATTTTTACAACAAAATCCAACTGCTACATGGTCTGATTTTAAAAGTGCAATTATGAATTGTGCAGCACATGACTCTTTTACCTGGGGGCCTCTTCCTAACAACGCCTGGGGTTATGGAAAAGCAGATGCCTTCAATACCCTGACCAATTGCGGTTTTGTTTCAACTTCGGAAATAGAAGAGAATATGACTGTTCATTTGTATCCTAATCCCACGAGCACGGAATTTTCATTGCTTTTAAATGAAGATATTTCAGATCCGAAGGTGACTGTTACGGATCTCCTTGGCAGAAAAGTGAAAGATATTAAATTGAATGGAAAGCATTCTGTAGTTTCTGTGCGTGATCTGAAAGCAGGGATTTATTTTGTAAAAATTGAAAGTGTAAAGGGAAGTTGCACGAAAAGGTTTGAGAAAATTGATTGAGAATTAAACACAAATTATACACAAAATAAAACACAAGAACACCAGGAACACAAGGAGACCAAGGAATTCTTGAATGTAAAGAATCAGGCTGAGATTTATTACATATCTGTTTGAATAATTTATCCAATAAAAATCATCAATAGTCAGACAAAAAATTTCCTTGCAATACCAAATAATTAGGCACAGTATGCAATTCCCACCGGCAGAGGTCACTGCAGTAAAAAAATTGATCAGCGATTCGAAAAACATAGTGATCACGACGCACCATCGTCCTGATGGTGATGCCATGGGGTCATCATTGGGATTGTACAATTATCTGAAATTATTAGGTTGCAATGTCAATGTGGTAACTCCAAGTGATTATCCGGATTTCCTTTATTGGTTACCTTCGAATAACATTGTAGTCAATTTTGAATATTCAACAAAGCAGGCCCAGGAACTTCTCAGTAATGCAGATTTGATTTTTTGTCTGGATTTTAACTGGCTGAGCAGAGTAGATGCAATGGAAAGCGATCTTCGGAAGTCAGGAGCAAAAAAAGTATTGATCGATCATCATCTGGATCCTGAAAACGTTTACGATCATGTTTTTTCATTCACTGAAGCATGTTCAACTTGTGAATTGATCTATCGCTTCATTGATGCTTTAGGTGATTCAGGCAAGATCAATAAAGAAATTGCTGAATGTTTGTATTGTGGTATCATGACTGATACAAATTCATTTCGCTATTCATCAATGAAGGCGGATGTGCACAGGATCATTGCAAGTCTTATGGAAGCTGGAGCAGAGAATTACCGGATCCATGAAAGAGTTTATGATACCAGTACTGAAAACAGATTACGTTTACTTGGATATTCGCTGAAGGAAAAACTGATCGTTTTACCTGAATTCAATACTGCTTACCTTGCATTATCGCAAGCAGAACTTGAAATGTTCAATCATAAAAGCGGAGATACAGAAGGGTTGGTCAATTATGCATTAAGTATAAACGGAATCAGGTTTGCTGCTTTCTTTTCGGAGAAAGACGGATTGATTAAAATATCATTCCGTTCAAAAGGTGATTTTTCCGTGAAAGAATTTTCCGGAAAATATTTTAGTGGTGGCGGACATAAAAATGCCTCTGGTGGAAGATCGGAACTTTCTTTACATGAAACAGTGAAGAAATTTCTTGATCTGTTGCCTGTACACAAGAATGAATTGAATTCGGCCGGATGAAAAATATATTCTTAACGATATTTGTGTTTGCATTAGCTTCGTGTACACAGAAGAAAGAACCACAGCAAAGCAGGCTGACTGAACAGGAAATATCAGACAGACTTACTGATGCTAGCAGGAACAGGGTCCAGAAGGAGTCTCAGGAGATTGAAGAGTTCATCAAGAGTCGTCAATTTAAAACTGAAAATACAGGCACCGGATTGCGGATACAGGTCTATGCGAGAGCCAAGAACGGAGTTCCACCGGCAGAACATGAAGAAGTACAGATAGTCTGTAAGGTTTTTTTACTTGATGGGACATTATGTTATGAGGCAGATACAACAAATCCAATTGCATTCAGGTTGGGTGAGGGCATACAGATCCGTGGTCTTGAAGAGGGTATAATGAAGATGATTCCCGGTGAAAGTGCAAGACTGGTAATTCCAAACCACCTTGCTTACGGACTGAGTGGCGATGGGGACAAGATCCCACCCGGAGCGGCATTATATATTGATGTAACATTATTAAAGATTAACAAATGAAAAAAATAAATCTGTTTCTCCTGATTGCTGCAACTCTGTTTGGCTGTAATCAGAAGAAAGGTGAAGAGAAGAAAACGGAATCCGGTTTTAAATATGTAATCTATACCAAATCAGAAGGCCAGAAAATTCAGCTAGGTGATTATGTTACATTGATCATGGTGTACAGAAATGACAAGGATTCAATCCTGTTTGATTCAAGAAATTCAGCACTGCCACTGAGGTTTCAGCTTGATAAAATTCCATTCAAGGGAAGTTTTGAAGACGGGCTTCTGAATCTGGCCAAGAATGACAGTGCTACTTTTTATGTCCCAGCTGATTCGCTGTATGCATATTTGTTTGCGGGGAAATCAGGAATGGTAATTCCGCAATCGGAAACAGGATTTACTTCCGGAACGTTAGTTAAGTTTGATATTAAGGTACTGAATATTCAGACACCTCAGGAAGCTGAAGAAGAAATTCTGATGAAGTTGAGTGCTGCGGAAAAGAAAGAGAAGGCAGAGTTGAATAAATATATATTTGACCAGAACATAAAGATCACTCCTTCAGACGAAGGTTATTATCTGATCGTACATGAGCATGGAAAAGGTGCTACAATTGACAGTGGAAAAATTGTTACACTGGAATACGAAGGCCGCTTCACCGATGGGAAAGTATTTGACGGCACCAAATCAGCAGGTCGTCCATATTCATTTGTCAGTGGAACCCATCGTGTGATCAAAGGCTGGGAACTGGCAATGAAAGATCTGAATGCCGGAAGTAAATTCACCTTGATCGTTCCCTCTTCATTGGCTTATGGAGAAGAAGGAATCCGCAATCCGAAAAACGGAACCTTTATTGTTCCGCCATACAAAGCATTGGTATTTGATATCAGAATTCTGTCCGTGGAAGATGTCCCTTCCGTCAGTGGCAGGTAGAAAGTAGAGCAAGATTGGGGTAAAATTCATGTTTCTTGAGCTACTTTAAGACGGAAAAGTGCCGTTTCAGAGGTCATTTATACCTGTTGAGTTACGTCATTTATGATACAGACCGGTAAAAGTTTATATTTGAACAAGGAATCTTGAAGGGAAAAAGGAAGATTAGGATGAAGTTAAAATCAATTTTAGTAATTTTTATTATTTTTTCTTTTGCATGTAAAAAGGAGAAAGGAGCAGGCATACCGGCACAGGGGGTTTTGACAACCGGTACCTGGTACATCAGTCAATTTCTTGAAGATGGTGATGATGAAACTTATCATTTTGAGGACTACACATTTGTTTTTAATACCAATGGGGAACTAACAGCTACATGTGTTTACGGAACCACAGTCGGTTCCTGGTATGCCGAAGACGATGACGACGGCAGCGACGAATTCCGGATCGCTCTTGGCAATGTCGAGCCTCTGGATAAACTAAGCAAGCGCTGGCACATCCGATCAGAGACTTCAACAAAAGTTGAATTTTACGATGATGACAATTCGGATGAGGAAGTGACTTTTATGAAGCGGTGAGTTTGGAATAAAAAATTATAAAGAATTTTTAACACTAAGTGAACTCTTAGTGCACTTGGTGTTTATTTTTCAAACATACGAGGTCATTAAGTTTTTAACACAGCAGTTGATAATAGGTCTGATATTCTCAATTCTCAAAACGCCCAAATAAGTAGTGCAAAAGTTTATGAAGAGAATGAAAGAAGGGTGAATGAAGTCTATCTGACGATTTTCTATAAGAACGTCCTTTCTGGATTGAACACCCATTCAATTGATCTAATTTTCACAACTGATTAGGTTTTCGGTAGTTCATTGAAATTGTTTAATGTGCTCTTGTGACAAATTTTAGTGATCTTAGTGTTAAAAATCATATAAGAAGGAAACTCAAACAATCCTCGCCATCATCACCAAATCAATAAACTCCCCCTCAGAGATCTGCACTGCACCAACTTGCACCCCTTCAATTTCAAAGCCAAGTTTTTTGTAGACATGAATGGCTCTTGTATTCGGATGGAAGACGCAAAGATTGATCTTTTTTATTTTTGGTCGGGTAGTGGACCAGTGCAATAAATATTCAATCATCTTACTGCCTATCTTCTGATTCTGATATTCGGGAAGAATGCTGATACCGAATTCACCGCTGTGCGACATCCTTATCTTCGGATGTGTTTTGAAATCGAGAACTCCGACAATCTTTCCTTCTGTTTCAGCGACGAGCAGAAGAGCATCTTCATTTTCCGAATAATATCTGATCCACTTTTCCTGATCGGCAATTGTAGAACTGAATTCTTCCGGTAATGAAATGACATTATTCGTTTCTTTGACAGCAATGATCTTTACAAATTCAAAGATCTGTTTGACATCATCAATGGTGGCAGGACGAATGTTCATTTTATCAAATTCATTTTCCAATTATAAAAACTGCAGGCTTCTTATGAAAATCTATTTTCTGATTTTTCCAGTCGGCGATGTTCAAAGTTCTGATAAACTCACCGGTTCCGGTTATGTCAAAAGCTATGCAAAGACGGGTCTGATTATTTAATGAAACTAGAATATCACCCAACATCTGCTGATTCCTGTACGGCGTTTCAATGAACAATTGCGACTGATCTTTTTTCAGGGCATCTTTTTCCAGGTCTTTCAGTTTCTGCTTTCTTGGCCCGCTTTCTCTGGGCAAATATCCATGAAAGCAAAACGATTGACCATTCATACCGCTTGCCATCAATGCAAGAAGCATGGAAGCAGGACCGATAAGTGGAATAACCTTTACATTGTTCTGATGTGCAAGTTTTACAAATTCACTTCCCGGGTCAGCAACAGCAGGACAACCTGCTTCACTTAAAACTCCGATCGGTTTATTTTTTTTAAATATAGTGGCTAATTCTGAAATGGATTTCTGATCAGTATGTTCATTCAGTTCGTGAAAAATAAAATTCGACTGACTGATCTTACTGCCTATCTTTTTCAAAAATGCGCGAGCTGTTTTTTCATTCTCTACGACAAACTCATCAATTTCTCTGACGATGGCCAATGATGATGCAGTAAGCACATCAGTCTGGTCGTCGGAAAGAAAAGTAGGTATGAGATAGACAACTGTCGGCATTAGTTCGTCTTTAATTCACGTTGCAGAAAATTTTCACATGCTTTATCAAGCATTTCAAAAACTTCGATAAATCCTTCATCACCGCCGAACCATGGATCAGGTACATCTTTGGAACGAAACTCATCAGTCAGATCGAGAAACAATCTTACTTTTTTTCTGTCATTTTCGTTTCGCGCAAGTTTCAAAACATTTGAACGATTGGAATCATCCATTACAAAAATATGATCAAAATTGTCGAAGTCAATTTCTGAAAACTGTCGACCACGCAAAGGAGAAATATCGACACCAAATTTCTTTGCTGTTTTTATCGCCCTTGCATCCGGACTTTCTCCGACATGGAAATTTGCAGTGCCTGCAGAATCAACAAAGATATCTAGATTATTATGTTCTATCTTTTTCCTTAATATCCCTTCGGCCATTGGTGATCGACAGATATTTCCCAGACAAACCATTAATACTTTTACCATACACTTAATTATTTAAAGGGAGTAGATTATTATTTTTTGAGTGTATTGATGTGGCTAAAGCCATTAAACTTCACTCTTCCTTTTCATCCGTCAGCTGAAGCTGACGGCAATAAAGCTGACGACAATAAAGTTTTCGATATAAACTGTAGTATCTTTTTATGTCAGCACGTTTTTCTTTTTTCTTTTGACTTTTTTCTTCTGACTTTCATATTAAAAGTCCCGGCTTTTCCATCCGCTTGACCTTTAACCTTGAACCTTTGACCTAAGATTGGCCTCTGATTCTTGACTTAGAGAGTCAGTCCTCTCCAAACTAGAGCGACACCATCCCCTTATTAATCACACAAACCGGTTTTCCGATAAGTTCAACTCCAATGAATGGAGTATTCTTGGAAGCAGATTTTATGTCGGTCGATTGCACAGTCCATTTATGATCAGGATCGAAGACTGTAAGATTTGCTTGATTTCCTTCTTCAATCAATATTGTTTTTTGTGCAGCACAACATTTAGGGTGATTTGTGAATTTGGATACAAGTTCAGCCAGATTTAATTTGTCTTTTGTAGCCGTTCTTGCAACGGCAAACGCTGTATCGATACTTGAGATTCCGAAGTTGGCCAATTCGAATTCTTTCAGTTTATTCTCTACATCGTCAGGACAGTGATCAGAGGTGATGCAATCAATTGTGCCGTCAACCAATCCTTCGATCAGCGCCAGCCGGTCATGTTCTGTCCTTAAAGGCGGCTTTACTTTGAAGTTGGTATCGAAGCCTGAAAGTTTCTCTTCAGTGAAAAGTAGATTGACAACTGCCACATCGCAGGTAACTTTAATTCCTTTTGCTTTTGCTGCTCGGATGAGAGCAACACTTCCGGCACTTGATATAGTGGAGAAGTGAATCGGACAATTGCAATATTCTGCAATGAAGAGATCACGATTGATATTAACTTCTTCTGCCAAAGCCGGAGAGCCTTTCAATCCGGATTGAGTAGAAGTGACCCCTTCGTTCATCTGACCTTTACCGGCGATGTATTTGTCTTCTGCAAAAGAAAAGATCTTGCCTTTGAAATTGTGTGAATATTGTAAGGCCCGGATCAATAAACCGGAATCGGAGATTGGCCTTTTGTCGTCTGTAAATACTTTTGTTCCGGCAAGTGACATGTCGTACATTTCACTTAAGTCTTTGCCATCACGATTCACTGATAATGCTCCTGCCGGGATCACATCAACGATCTCTGTCTTTGTTTTTTGAACTACATATTCAATTGCAGCTTTTGAAGATATCGCAGGTTCAGTTGAAGGCATTAATAAAACCCCTGTAAATCCGCCATTGGCAGCAGCTTTGCAGCCGTTTGATAACCCTTCTTTGTATTCATGACCGGGCTCCCGGAAATTTACATGAAGGTCGAACCAGCCGGCACTGACGTAATTATTTTTTCCTTCGATAACCCTGGCATCTTTATCAGTGATCGTATTTCCATCTGCTATTCTTTCAATCATTCCCGAATTGATCAGGAGGTCTTTCACCTTCATATGATGTTTACTTCCCGGTGATAAAACATGCACATTTTTAAGAATGATCTTCATTGCTGTAGTTTTTTATTTTCTGAAAAATCGGATCAACAAAATTTCTATTGCAAGAAATACAAGTACCAGAATGATACAGTATTTCCATAATCTTTTGCCTTCATTGAGCTGAGCAATACTGTGTGAAAGATCTCTACCTTCTGTCTCTATCACATTTATTTTTGAATTTCCGTATTTAGAACTTAGCTCTGTCAATTCAGAAGGGGAGAAGACACCCAGGTCAGACTCCTTCCTGTTGAAATTAAAAGATTCAACAGCAACCAATGCATTTCCTGCATTCAGGTCGTAATTCTCTGCTTTCTTGATCTGATCATGCACTGAAAGGACTGTGGCGTTGTTGTAAATTTTACTTTCAGGTATGATGTCGAATTTCTCTTTTGTATTGACAAGATGAAAAACATTGTCTGCCGAGATCAGCGTGTCGCTGATTCCAAAATCATGGTCTTCACCGATGATCAACGGCTTATTTATTTCTGATGATCCGCGCAATGCCGCTCTTAACAATACAGGAACAAACAATGCATGACGTGAAAAATTTCCATCTTCAGGTTGTAATGATGAAGCAAGAACATAAACAACTCCTCTTCCGGATTGATTAGAACTTAAGTAAGTACTTCCACCGGTTAATTTCATTACAGTTTCTGAAACGGATTTACTGTTTCTCATAATTGGATAATAGGAATTGACCATTGGCAGATCCATATTTTCAGGAATGTTCTTTCCTTTTTCAAAAACGCCTGTGAATAGAGGGTGTCTGACTTCGAGCTTCTCCACTTTCAGCTGTTGCTGAACCTTTGTTCCAAACGAATTGATAGCCAATTCTGAAAAGAGGTTATTATAGTTACTGATGTTTGCATTTACAGATGGGATCACAAACACTGAACCGCCTTTTGCAGTATATCTTTTTAACTCCTGGATAAGTCCTGATGAATAATCAGTCAGTTCATTCAGAACGATCAATTGCATAAAGGAAAATGCAGAATAATCGATCTGGTTCTGATTACTGTTCTTCAGACTAAAGTAAGGG
This sequence comes from Bacteroidota bacterium, assembly GCA_049363815.1. Taxonomy (GTDB): domain Bacteria; phylum Bacteroidota; class Bacteroidia; order AKYH767-A; family 2013-40CM-41-45; genus JADKIH01. Next base: position 36,819 of record JBMQEM010000023.1, on the reverse strand, counting down.
TCATTTCCGAAAACAGCATTTAAAGCAGGAGAGGGCTGATCGCCATTGATACACAGCACCTGAAGGTTAGTCCTGACATTGAAATTGAAAAAGAAATTATCGTCGAATGTGATCGGGTAATCTGCAATGTTGAGCTGAGCCCGTTGCCAGCCGCCGGTAGAAATTGTAAAATTCAACTTTGTTTCAACACTGGAATTTGAGTTTACAGAAATACTCGCAATGGCTTTTTGAGTATCGTTGATCAGTAATTTAAGGGGAATATTTTCAACATCAGTACCGCCGGTATTCCTGATCTTTACAACCAGTTCATTCGGAGTATTCAGTTGAACAAATGGTGTTGCAAGATAGCAAGTATCAATAAATAGGTTATTCATTGCAGACGCAGCTACAGGAACCAATGAGACCTGAAGTGCAGAATCGATCTTAGCGTTTTCCAGATTAAAAGTACTTTGCTGGAAATCAGAAATTATGTAAGCTGTTTTGGAAGTTTTTGATTTCCCTTCACTGAATAATGCATCTTGCTGACGTTGCAGTATTTCAGAAATGGTATGGACAGATGAAGTAGGTTGAATTTCATCTAAGATCCTGATGAATTCATCTCTGTTCACCAATCTCTGATGACGACCTTCAAAAGAAGAAGTCAGGAGTTGAAATTCATCGGATGGTTTATATGCATTAGCGATCTCACGTGCTTTCTTTTTTGCTGTCTCAAGAAGGCTACCGCTTTTCCCAAGAGCATCCATACTGAATGAATTATCAACGTAGATACTGACCCGTTTTGTACCGGTCTGTACTTTGTTGTTATTGGCAGGAATAAATGGCTGAGCAAATGCCAGTACAAGAAATGTCAGAGCAAGTAAGCGCGACAACAAAACCAGAAGGTGTTTTAATTTCGACTTGGACTGTGTGTCTTGTTTGATCTCTTTAAGAAACCTGACATTCGTAAAATAGATCTTTTTGAATCGCCGGAAATTGAAAAGATGGATAATGACAGGTATTGCCAGGACCGAGAGGGCGAAAAGGAATTCAGGATAGATAAATTGCATGAGTGTCCAAATATAAGCAATCAAAATTTCTCAAACACACCTAAACCGAACAGAGCGAAATCATATTTTACCGGGTCCTTCGGGTCAAATGTTTTTAACTTTTTTGTGAGTTCAGCGGCTGCTTTCCAGTCATTCTGAGTCCTTTGGAGGAGTCCGAGTTTTCTGGCTACTCTTCCTGAATGTACGTCGAGCGGACAGGTCAGAATCTCACTACTCATTGATTTCCAAAGGCCAAAGTCAACCCCAAATTCATCTTTCCTGACCATCCACCTCAGAAACATATTGATTCTTTTAGTCGCAGAGCCTTTCAGCGGGTCTGAAAAATGCTTTAATGTTCTGGGATTGTGGTTGATTTTGAAAAATTCGGTTCGCCATTTTGAGATTACAGCACTCATATCAGTCTCTCCGGATACGAGAAATTGTCGGAGTAAATTCTCTAACGTTCCATACTTCCGGAAAATTCTTTGCAGGGAAAAAAGAAATACCTTCAGATCTTCATCATTAAAGGTTCTATGGACAAAGCCGTCAAAAACTGTCAGGTCTTTTTTCTTAAAGTTGAGAACAAACTGATGTGGTGCGAGATCCATTTTTTTCAGAATCTCACCGGCATTTTTCAGAATAGTTGTCCGTTGTCCCCAGGCTATTGTTGCCGCAAGAAATCCTGCTATTTCAATATCCTCTTGAGAAGTAAAGCGATGCGGAATTGAAACCGGATCTGAAGAAATAAAATTTTTACGGTTATAGAGGTGATATTTTTCCTCTAGAAAATCTTTCAGGTCACTATGACTCAGTTTCTTTTTCAACTAGTAACAAGATCCATTCTGCGGATAGTTTGTTTACGGTCGGGACCGACAGAAACAATACTAACCGGTACATTTAATTCTTTTTCGAGGTAGACAATGTATTTAGACAATTCAGCAGGGAAATCTTTCTCATTGACAATACCTGTAAGGTCTTTTTGCCATCCGGGCAGATCAATATAAACCGGTTCTGCTATATCATTTACAATGTCGAATGGAATAAAGTCAATTTTTTTTCCATTCACTAAATAATGGGTGCAAACTTTTATAGAAGCAAATCCGCTGAGTACATCCGGTTTGGTCATGATGAGGTCTGTTACTCCGTTGATCATGATAGCATATTTTAATGCAGGCAGATCAAGCCAGCCGCAACGACGCGGACGACCGGTGGTTGCACCAAATTCGTTTCCCGCTTTGCGTAATTCTTCTCCTGTCGCATCCAGCAATTCAGTAGGAAATGGTCCGCTTCCGACGCGGGTACAGTATGCTTTGAAGATACCGAATACTTTACCGATGTGTTTAGGAGCAACACCAAGTCCTGTACAGGCTCCGGCAGTAATTGTATTGGAAGATGTAACGAACGGGTAGGAGCCGAAATCAATATCAAGCAGTGAACCTTGTGCGCCTTCAGCAAGTATTGTTTTATTTTGCTGAATGGATTGATTGATCACATGTTCACTATCGACGAAATTCAAAGTTCGCATCAGTTCAATGCCTTCAAAGAATGGTCCTTCCAGCTGACTCAGGTCTTTTTCATGATCCATCTGATCAAGTAACTGAAGGTGTTTATTTTTCAGCTTTTCATACCTGTTTAAAAAATCAGGGGATTCAATATCACCTACACGTAAACCATTTCTTCCTGTCTTGTCCATATACGTCGGACCTATGCCACGTAAAGTTGAACCGATCTTTTCTTTTCCCTTATGTGATTCAGAGGCTGCATCAAGCAGGCGATGGGTAGGGATAATGATATGTGCTTTTCTGCTAATGAAAAGTGAAGCGTTTATATCAACGTTCATTTTTTTCAATGCATCGATTTCTTTCTTCAGGGTAACCGGGTCGATGACAACGCCATTACCGACAATATTAGTAATTCCTTTTCTGAAAATTCCTGAAGGAATTGTATGTAGCACATGCTTGATGCCTTCAAATTCCAGAGTATGTCCTGCATTGGGACCTCCCTGAAAACGTGCAACAACATTATATTCGGGAGTTAAAACATCTACGATCTTTCCTTTCCCTTCATCGCCCCATTGGAGGCCCAATAATACATCGACTGACATTATAAATAGAATTACTTTGTTAAAAGAAGTTGGTTCTGTTGAAAATAAAAAATCATCCTATAGTTCAGACAGGATGATCTTTTTATTTATTCATTTTCAGAAACTAGTTTTGAAATTGTTTTATTGCTGCCGGAAGATCATCGGTGATCGTAAAAACAGTATTGAGTTTTGTGATGATCAGCAGTTCTTTTATTTTATCGCTGATGCAGCAGATAGTTGTATCACCACCATTCTTACGGCTCTTGGTAAGGATATTGACAAGCACATTGAGTCCATTGCTATTAAGGTATTTGAAAGCTTCCATTGAAATGACAAAACTATTCACACCTTTATTAATGTACTCCTGAATTTCATCCAGAAGGGGCGAAGCCTGATTTTTATCGATCAGATTTCCGCTCATTTCGACAACGGCATATGAGCCCTTGTTACTGATTGTATAATTAAATTCCATGGCGTGAATTTAATGGTAATAAATTTCTCTGCAAAGAAGAATTTTAGCGGAAAAAACAGATAATAAACAATGGTCTGTTCATTCATTTTCAGAGATAAAACCCCTCTGAAACCCTTTTGTCATGCGGTTTTGCGGTGTTTACAGGAACCTTTCTCTTCCAGTTCCCGGCATTTGCCGAAAAGGTTAAGTGAATGGTTGGTGATCCGGAAGTTCAGGATCTCACCCATCATCGACTGGATCTGCTGGATCCTTGGATCACAGAATTCAAAGACATGTTCACAATCCTGACAGATCAGATGATCGTGCTGGCGAAAAGAAAACGACCTCTCAAAGCGAGCGGTGTTTTTGCCAAACTGATGCCGGGTTAGCAATTGACAATCCAGCAGGAGTTCAATAGTATTGTATATAGTTGCCCTGCTGATACTATGTCCTTTCGATTTCATATGAAGGAATAGTGATTCAACATCAAAGTGATCATCCAGATTGTATACTTCCTCCAGAATATTATATCGTTCATCAGTCTTCCGGTGACTTTTCTTCTCCAGATATGCTGTGAAAATTTTTTTTACGGATTCTTGTACGTTGGGGGCTTGTAACATAATTTATTTTTTTAGTTCAAGGTTCAAGGTTCAAAGTTGACTTCGTAGGCTCCGACAAAGCTAACTTTGAACATTGAACTTTGAACCTTAAACTTTAAACATTAACCCTACTGTTTCCCATCAATCCTCGAAACCGTTAAGATCCCATGTATCTCTTTCAACTTCTGGATCAACTTATCGAGGTGATGTGTATCGTGAACAAACAACATGATCGTTCCTTCGAAGATCCCATCGTTTGATTCAATACTGATGCTTCTCATATTTACTTTCAATTCACTTGAAATTACTTTCGAGATCTTATTCACAACACCGACTTCATCGATTCCTGTCATTCGAACTCCGGCAAGGAATGCGATCTGATGCTGGTTCGTCCACTTTGCCTTTACGATCCTGTAAGCGTAATTTGACATCAGCTGAATCGCATTCGGGCAATTGATGCGATGGATCTTGATCCCGTCGTTAATAGTAATGAATCCAAAAACGTCATCACCGGGGATCGGACTGCAGCAGGGTGATAATTTGTAATCGATCTTATCCAGACTTTCTCCGATCACAAGCATGTCGCTGGAGCCACGGATATTCTGTACCATTTGTTCCAACGACTTCGGTTCAATTCGTTGGGGTGTCTTGGCCTTGATAACGCCTTTCTCATCGACAAACTCCTTGAGATCGGAGATATCAATTACGCCTTTTGCAATCCTGAAATATAATTCCAGACTACTTGGGATCTTGTAATAGGCCAGAAGTTCGTTGATATTGTCATTATTGAAATCGATCTTCAGATGACGGAATTTCCGCATAAGAATTTCTTTTCCGTCTTCACCGAATTTTTTCTTTTCTTCCTTAAGAGCTGTCTTGATCTTCGATTTCGCTTTCGCTGTAACAACATAAGAAAGCCAGTCTTCCTTAGGGGTTTGCTTGTTTGAAGTAAGAATCTCTGCCTGATCACCACTACGGAGTTTATGTGAGAGAGGAACCAATTTATGATTGACTTTCGCTCCGATACATTTACTTCCCAGATCGGTATGAATTTCAAATGCAAAATCAAGTGCCGTAGCTCCGGAAGGAAGTGTTTTCATATCACCGCCCGGAGTAAAAACAAAGATCTCGTCGGAAAATAAATTCAGCTTGAAGTCGTCAATAAAATCGAGTGCATTCGTCTCGGGACTTTCAAGTAACTCCCGGATCTTTTCTATCCATTCATCGATTGCAGATTCTGCAGAAGATTCTTTGTACTTCCAGTGAGCTGCATAACCTTTTTCAGCGATCTCATCCATTCTTCTTGAACGGATCTGAACTTCTACCCATTTTCCATTAGGACCCATTACAGTAGTATGCAATGATTCATAGCCATTTGCTTTCGGGGTTGATATCCAGTCACGCAAACGATCAGGATTTGGATGATAGAAATCTGTTATGATTGAATATGCTTTCCAGCACATAGGTTTTTCATTTTCTTCATCAGTATCAATGATGATGCGGATAGCAAAAAGGTCATAGATCTCTTCGAATGAAACACCCTGCCGTTTCATTTTACTCCATATGGAATGAATGGATTTCGAACGGCCTTTAATATCAAATTTGAATCCTTGTTTTACCAGCTCATTTTTTATCGGTTCAGAAAATTCATTGATAAAACGATTTCTTTCTTTTCTTGTCTGCTGAACCTTGTCGTAAATATTATTGTAGATCTCCGGTTCGGTATACTTCATCGAAAGATCTTCCAGTTCAGTTTTTATAGAATAGAGACCTAATCGATGAGCAAGCGGGGCATAGAGGTATGCAGTTTCAGAAGCGATCTTTAATTGCTTATCACGTTTCATACTATCGAGCGTCCGCATATTATGCAAACGATCGGCAAGTTTGATCAGGATCACACGTACATCATCAGAAAGAGTCAGTAACATCTTCCTGAAATTCTCTGCCTGCAATGAAGTCCCTTTATCAAATACTCCTGCAATTTTTGTTAGTCCATCGACAATGGATGCAGCCTTTTCTCCGAAATTACTTTTAATATCCTCCAGTGTAAGATGAGTATCTTCAACTGTATCATGAAGCAAAGCACACACTATAGCCAAAGGCCCAAGTCCGATCTCTTCCGCGCAGATCTGTGCAACGGCCAAAGGATGCAGGATATAAGGCTCACCGGTTTTCCTGCGCATGTCTTTATGGGCTTCCATTGACATATCGAAAGCCTGGCGGATCGTTTTCTTATCGCCTTTACCTAAAGATGGTTTTAAAGCGCGCAACAAAGCACGGTAGGCTTTAAGGATCATATCCTTTTCAGCTTCTGCAGTGTTTATTGTTGGAATTTGTTCAGCCATTAATCAAAATGCATTTACGCAGTTGTTTCACTTACCTTTTTTAAAGCTAGTATGGAAAAATCTGAATTGTCTTTCTTGATCGTATTATATAAATGACCCAGTCCTTTTACTTCCATTTCTACGACATCATTAGGTTGAAGCCATTGAACTTTATAATTCGGATCATTTAAAAGTCCGGTCCCATTGAGCTCCAGGAAACATCCTGTTCCTACAGTACCTGAACCGATCACATCACCCGGAAGAATATCGACACCATAAGCACAACGTTCAATGATCTCAGCAAAGGTCCAGTCCATTTCTTTCATGTTTCCCTGTGAAACAACTTTACCATTTACCTTGCACATCATGGGCAGATCATATGCATTTCCAACATGACCTGGTTTAGCAGGAACTTTATATGGTTCAAGTTCATCGGGAGTAACCAACCATGGACCAATTACTGTTGAAAAATCTTTTCCTTTTGCAGGTCCTAGATTTAAAGCCATTTCTTCCATTTGCAAAGTACGTGCACTCATGTCATTCATGATCATGTATCCGGCAATATAAGAATCAGCATCGGCAGCTTTTACATTCCTGCCTTTTTTACCGATAACTATTGAAACTTCAAGTTCGAAATCCAGCTTCTGGAAATGGTCAGGCATACAAACAATTTCGCCGGGTCCCTGGATAGCATTATGATTGGTAAAATAGAAGATAGGGTATTGATCAAATTCGGTGATCATAGGAACTTTCCGGTTCCTTCTTGCAGCTTCAACATGTTGCCTGAACGCATATCCATCGCGACAGGAAGTCGGGTGGGGAACCGGTGCAAGCAATGCATCAGTATTGACATTTGCTGCTATACCTTTGATCGTCTTATTTAGGATACCGGTATTAACTTCATGAGCAATTTTCATTGCATCATTTCCGCCATTTAAAAAAGCAGCCATAGAATCAGGCAACTGTTTGCCGATAAGTCCGGCATTTTCCGGCAGATTGTAAATATTATTTTCAACATAAAGGCCTAAATGTTCATCATTGTTGGCCAGGTAACTGACTAATTTCATCCCTTTTTTTTTAGTAGTGCAAATATACTAAAATTAAGGGTTAAAGGGGCAAGTGTTTTGGTGGTTTATTTCCCGCAGAGTTGCACAGAATACGCAGAAAATCCGCAGAGCTCCCTACGGGAGCAGAAAAAAATATTTAATTATGTTCTTTTCTAAAAGGACCACAAATATTATTTTTAGAATAATCTGATATGAGTATTATTATCCATGCCGAAGGGCTCTCTGCGGATTTTCTGCGTATTCTGCGGAACTCTGCGTGAGATAATTGAAAACAAAAAAGGCCCCAACGAAGGAGCCTCTTTTGCCTAACCAATATTCCTAACTAAACCATGAAAAATATTTTTTAATTGATGAGCAGTTTTTCTCTGATCACTGTATCTCCGTCAGTTGCATTTATAAAAAATACAGCTCCCGTTTTTAAGTAATACTCATCAATCGTAATTTCAACTGAACCGTTTTCTGTAGTCCTGTAAGTAGCAGGGATCGTACGTCCTGTGATATCCTGAACAACAACCACAGCATTCTCAAGTGTAGATTCACCGGAAAGGTGGATTATGCTTGAACTTGCAGGATTAGGGTAGATCACAAATGTTCCTTTATTTTTATTCTGTACAACAACTGCAGGGAAGTATTCATAATTCCCATCGAAATCCGTTTGTTTCAATCGGTAATATGATATTCCACGAAGAGCCTGTTGATCAGTATATGAATAATTTTTCGACGTTGTCGTATTTCCTGATCCGTCTACCTGAGCAATTTCAGAATAGTGAATATTATCAGACGATCTTTCCAAAGTAAAATAATCATTGTTGATCTCTGATTCAGTAGTCCATTTTACATCAACACCTTTTCCTGCAAATGCTGCCGTGAAAGATGTCAGTGAAACAGGAAGTGCGTTTCCACCTCCCGGAGGATTTGCTAATGCGAAGTAGGTATTAAAGCTTGTGAACAAACCAGAAGTTATGTTACCAACCCAGTTAGCTGTTGCTGTCCCACCAATGTTTCTCCATTGAGAAACTCCATCATCATGAGCAACTGTAAGGGTGTTTTTATCTCCGACAACATCATCTGTATTGTAATACATCTGGATCCTTCCGCTTGTAAAGTTACTTACAGCAGAGCGGATGATACGTGTATAACGTACCGCTGAAACGTTTGCAATAGTAGGAGGATAGCTATAAGGTAAAGCAGTTGCAGGTGAATTGTTGACTTCAGCACGGTAAGTAACCGAAACAGCATTGTTATGTGTCACAGTTAAAACCACCGGACGGTATGCTGCACCTTTTCCGATCGGATAGGTTTTAGCTGTAAGCGATGCAGTAGCAACGGTATGTACCATCGGGCCATCAACATAACTTGTACCAGATCCGATTGAAGCTGTCGCTGTTGAAGCACATGTAAGTACATTCGTATTTGTCGTAAATAATTTTCCATTCACCATTGAAAGGAAGTTGGTTACGTTCGCAGCTTTATTAAGGGTAATGTGATTTGCGTTATTGATACTAAGATTATAGAAAGTAGTTGTATTTGGTCCACCGATCGCCTGTGCTCCTGTTGTATTGAATGTAACAGTACTTAATCGTTGCTGAAACGTTCCCGCATTGTATAAAGCTTCTACACCATTGCAAGTAGTCATCAGTGTCATCGTTTTCGAGTCTCCAACGGCACCACCAATAGAGCGGATATCGAATGTTTTATTTACATCAATATAAAGACTTAGAATGCGGAAGTTAGCTGTTGATCCATAAGATGTAGCAAGAGTTACAGCATTACCTGCGCTTCCAGAAACTCTGAAATGCGGTTGTGTAACGTTTGCATACGGTCTGAAATTAAATACTGCACCGGAAGCAGTTGAAGCATTTCCAAACTGAAGGATTCCTCCGTTTGAAGTTACACTACCATTTGTTCCCGGTACTGCAAAGTCAACTGTAAGTGCTCCATTCGTATTCGGTCGCTGGAAAGTAATTGTACCTGCGTTCATATAGAATGTACTGGTTGCAACGTCATTCAGGTATAAGAGCTGTCTGTTTGAGCCTGTACTTCCTGAATTTATTGTTACCGTTCCACCGGTCATTCTGAAATGGAAGGGTTCTGTACTCGATGCTGTTCCATAAGTGATACCGCCGTATACTTCAAGAGTACCTGCAGAAATATCTAACTTTGGAATAGTTGCACCATTCTGGTCATATCTTAATCCTTGTATACCGTTTGTTTTTCCGATTTGCACGTTACCACCGGTAATATACATTTCTCCCTGGATCACAACATTGTCGGCAGCAGATGCAAACCACATTGTTCCAAGTGGGATCTGATAGATCATATTTGGTCCGATAGTAAATGTAGAGGCTGTAGGATTGATCAGATAGGTTCCGGTATTATTATGAATGTATGTTCCAAAAGTTCCGATAAACGAACGGATACCTGCTTCAAATGCGCTTGTCTGTACATTCAAAGTATAAGAAGTTAACGTTGTTTTATTCAATGTAACATTATTCAGATCCCATGTTCCGGTTCCTGAAACTATACTGTTAGAGTTCGTATTGAACGTAAGGTTTACTAATTGCCCGGCACCAAAATAAAAGTCGACCTGGCCATAATTAGTAAAATTTTTCGATACGTTAACCTGGTGAGTCCTTATTACAGCAGAGTTGTAATAGAATCGTGCACCTGTATTGACAGTTACGCTTCCGCTTACGTTAACAGTGTAATTTGAAGTTGACCTGAATTCCAGCGTTCCGGATACACCCTGGCCAATATTTATTGTTCCAACGTTTACAGCAGCATTGATCATGACAGTATATCCGTCACCAATATTCGCTACGTCACCGGCAGAAGGGAAGGTTCCCGTATTTGTTGCATTACCATAGCCAACAGTCGACCAGGTAGTTGCTGCATTCCAGTTACCCCCTGATGTGCGGGAATAATATGTAACAGCAAAAATGTTCGATGAGAACAGTAATAACAAGACAAGAACAACACTCAACTTTCGGCCATCCTTAACAGCCGCTGTTTTTACACCACTTTTTGTGGCTTTTTTTAGTTGAGACAGATGTGATAAAAATTCTATCATGATCTGAAATTTCGATTTTTTCATGTGTTCATTATTTAATCAAATGGTACGGACACAATACATGGTTTCCGCTTAGCAAGTTAATCGCATTTGAAACGGCTTGGTTTTTAGAATACCCGCAAACACTTACAGATGTAAGAAGTTCGTCGTTTGCCGTTCAATATTTTGCAGTTGATGACTCTAAAATTGGTGCTGAGTTGATTATTCCTGAAAATTTCATGATTTACATCATTTATTTTCAGAAAAGCATATTATTCATGACAAAAATTAAGGTTTGATTTGGATGGAAATGGTTAAATTTGACATGTTAAAAAATACTTTATGGCTCAATATCACAAATTGGGAAGTTTACCTCCTAAGCGACATATTCAATTCAGAAAACCGGATCAGGAACTTTATGCTGAAGAACTGGTTTCGACACATGGGTTTTCTAATGTATATTCTTTGATCTATCACTGTTATCCGCCAACATTGATAAAATCGGTCGGTGAACCTTTTTCAATTGCACCTGAACTTGCATTTGAGAAATCCCTGAAACATCAAAGCTTCGAGGGATTCAATATAAAACCTGTTGATGATTATCTGAAGAGCAGAATTCCTGTACTTGTGAATTCTGATGTTCATGTCACGCTTGCTGCTCCACAGTCGTCGATGACAGATTATTTTTTCAAGAATGCAGATGCAGATGAAGTGATCTTCATTCATGAAGGTAGTGGAACCATCAAAACGATCTATGGCCATCTCGATTTTAAGTATGGTGATTACATTGTTGTTCCAAGAGGAACAGTATATCAGATGATTTTTAATGATAAGAATAACCGTTTATTTATCGTTGAATCATTTACAGCTATTGAGTTTCCGAAGAGGTACAGAAATGCTTATGGTCAGTTAGAAGAGCATGCGCCTTTCTGTGAAAGAGATATCCGTAAACCTGAGAAGCTGGAAACCATCGATCAGAAAGGGGAATTCAATATCCTGATCAAAAAGCAGGGAATTATTTATCCTTATGTTTATGCTTCGCATCCATTTGATGCCATCGGATGGGATGGAAATTTATATCCGTATATATTGTCTATACACGATTTCGAACCGATCACCGGAAGATTACATTTGCCGCCACCGATCCATCAAACCTTCGAGGCGAACAACTTTGTGATCTGTTCATTTGTTCCGCGACTTTATGATTATCATCCATTAAGTATACCTGCTCCATACAATCACAGTAACATTGATTCTGATGAGGTACTCTATTACGTTGATGGAGATTTTATGAGCAGGAAAAAAGTTACCCGCGGAATGATCACATTACATCCTGCCGGTATTCCGCATGGTCCGCATCCCGGAACTGTTGAAAAAAGTATCGGACAAAAAGAAACAAAAGAACTTGCAGTAATGGTCGATACTTTCAGACCACTTTCAATAACCAAACAAGCTCTTGCGATCATGTCTGATGACTATTATGGGAGTTGGATTGAGTAAATGAGTTCAAAGTTCAAAGTTCAAAGTTCAAAGTTCAAAGTTCAAAGTTGGCTTCGGAGGAAACTACGAAGACAACTTTGAACTTTGAACTTTGAACTAATAAAGAGGAAACCGCTCCATCATAGCATTCACTTTTTTCTTAACTGCGGCAACTTTTGTTTCATTGTCGTTATTCATCAGAACTTCGTCGATCAGTTTGACGATCTTTTCGCAGTCTTTTTCCTTTATTCCTCTTGTGGTCATTGCAGGAGTACCAACACGGATCCCTGAAGTGATGAAAGGTGATTTGTCATCGAACGGAACCATATTCTTGTTAACAGTTATGTCTGCTTTCACTAAAATATTTTCCGCAAGTTTGCCGGTTACATTTTTACTTCTCAGGTCAATCAGCATAGAATGATTATCTGTTCCATTACTGATGATCTTGTAGCCTAAAGCAATGAAGGCATTTGCCATGGCTTTTGCATTTTTCACCATCTGAACACAGTATTTGAAGTATTCGTCAGTCAGATCTTCTCCGAAAGCAACTGCTTTTGCAGCGATCACATGTTCCAATGGTCCGCCTTGTGTTCCCGGAAATACCGCTCCATCTAAAACAGCACTCATCATTTTGATCTCACCTTTTGGCGTTTTATGACCCATTGGATTTTCAAAATCCTGTCCCATCATGATCATTCCGCCTCTTGGACCACGCAAGGTTTTGTGAGTTGTCGTCGTAACAATATGGCAGTGCGGAAGAGGATCATTCAACAATCCACGTGCAATTAAACCTGCTGGATGAGCAATGTCGGCCATCAGTAAAGAGCCAACTTCGTCTGCTATTTTACGCATCCTAACAAAATCCCAGTCACGGGAATACGAAGATGCACCGGCAATAATAAGTTTTGGTTTTTCTTTCCTTGCAGTGACTTCCATAGCATCGTAATCGACCTGACCGGTTTCCTGACGCACACCATAAAAGGTAGGTCGGTAAAGTTTACCTGAAAAGTTTACTGAAGAACCATGAGTCAGGTGACCACCATGTGAAAGGTCAAATCCTAAAATGGTATCTCCCGGCTGGATCACACCAAGCATAACTGCAGCATTTGCCTGCGCACCTGAATGCGGTTGTACATTGACCCAGGCTGCATTGAACAAGGTCTTTGCACGGTCAATGGCAATTTGTTCAACCTGATCAACAACTTCGCAACCTCCGTAATAACGTTTACCAGGGTAGCCTTCTGCATATTTATTTGTCAGGCATGATCCCATTGCCTGCATTACTTGCTTACTTACAAAATTTTCAGAGGCGATTAATTCAATTCCATGTTGCTGACGTTTCTTTTCTTTATTGATGAGACTGAAGATCTCTGTATCTTTTTCCATATTATGGTTGGTTGTTTTCTTTGTATTGATTGTATTTTTTAGCCAAAATCAATTTCCGTACTATCACCAAGGTTTAATGACTGACTTAAGCCGTGTAATGAAGCATCACTGCCGATCACGGAATGATGAAGCACTGCATTTTCAAGTTCCGAATAGGAACCAATAATGGAGTCTTTCAGAATGGAGTAATTGATAATTGTGTTTTCCCCTATAGAAACATTGGGACCGATGATGCTGTTACTGATCTGACAAGATTCAGCAATACTCACCGGTGGAATAATAATAGTATTTGGATATTTGTCTGCTTTTACCGGTTTACAATTTTTCTTCAGTAACATTGCATTTGTCTCCAGAAGATTGTCTTTTACCCCGCAGTCATACCAGTTCTCAACCGGAAACGTCTTAAAGATGACACCATCAGAGATCATCAGCATAATAGCGTCCGTCAGATGAAATTCTCCCTGCGTCCGCTGGTTCTTTGAGATCATGTGCTCTAATGCTTCATAGAGTTGTTTTGTTTCCTTGATCTTGTAAATTCCTACCAACGCTAAATTGGATTTAGGAATCGGAGGTTTTTCAACTACATGTCTGATAATTCCGGCTTCGTCCAATTCTGCAACACCAAAATTTCTGGGGTCAAGAACTTTTTTTACACCCAATAAAGAGCCGCTGGATTCAATAATTTCTTTGAGATCGACATCAAAAATAGTATCTCCTAAAGCAATGATCAGTTCTTCATTCATATTGATCAGGTCTTTAGAAAGCCAGACTGCCTGTCCGGTACCCTCACGGGGATCCTGAAGCACAAAACTTGTTTTTAGTGCAGGATAATTTGACTTGATGTATTCTTCGATCTTATCGCCCAGATACCCGATGATAAATATAAAATCATTAACCCCTGTAGATACCAGTTTGTCGACAATGTGCGACAGGATCGGTTTACCGGCAACAGGCACCAGCGCTTTCGGCTGAGTGTGTGTATGCGGTCTGAGTTTACTACCGATCCCTGCAACAGGAATAATTGCTTTCATAACTTAAATTGGTTTGTGCTGATTCCGGTCGGTAAAAGTATTATTTTTGGCGCATATTAAGTCGCTTTATAAGGCTTAATTGTCCACAATATGAATAATAGAATCACTTCACTTTTCGGCATAGAATATCCTATAATTCAAGCTGGTATGATCTGGTGCAGTGGCTGGGAACTGGCATCTGCGGTGAGTAATGCCGGCGGATTGGGATTGATCGGTGCCGGATCGATGTATCCGGATGTTTTAAAAGAGCATATTCAGAAATGCAAAAAGGCAACTTCGAAGCCATTCGGAGTGAATGTTCCGTTGCTTTATCCGAACATTGAAGAGATCATGGAGATCATAATAGCGGAGAAAGTCCCTATCGTATTTACGTCGGCAGGAAATCCAAAAACATGGACATCAAAATTAAAAGAACATGGAATCAAGGTTGTTCATGTGATCGCAAATAAAAAGTTTGCATTGAAATGTGAGGAAGCCGGAGTAGATGCAATTGTTGCAGAAGGTTTTGAAGCCGGTGGACATAATGGAAGGGAAGAAACAACAACTTTAGTTTTGATTCCGATCATCAGAGCAGCAACAAAATTACCATTGATCGCTGCCGGTGGAATTGCTTCCGGAAGTTCTATGCTTGCGTGTTTTGCATTAGGAGCAGAAGCAGTTCAAATGGGAACCCGGTTTGTAGCTTCACTGGAATCTTCCGGACATTCATCATTCAAAAACAAAGTGATCGAAAGTGAAGAGGGAGCAACCATGTTAATGCTGAAACAGCTTACACCTGTGCGCATGATGCGGAATAATTTCTTTAATAAGATCGCAGAAGCAGAAGGTAAAGGAGCAAGTGTTGAAGAACTGAAACTTATTCTGGGACGTGCCCGTGCCAAGAAAGGAATGTTTGAAGGAGATATGGAAGAAGGGGAATTGGAAATCGGGCAGGTTGCAGCAGCAGTACATAAAATAATTCCTGCGGGCGAGATTGTGAAGGAAGTTTGGCAGGAATTTCTCGAAGCGAAGAATAGAATTAGTAATTTATAAGAAAAATAAAAAACTAAGTGGTCTTAGTGTTAAATTTTCCCCAGATAAAACCTCCTCACATCAACTTCACTCATCAATAAACCATCATTCTCCAGATACTCCACAAATTGATTTGCGAAATACGGCGCTAATGAAACTCCTTTTGTACCGAGACCATTAAAAATTCCAACATTTGAAAAATCAGGATGCATGCCTATGATTGGCCTTCTGTCTTTGACAGTTGGTCGTACACCGGATGTATGTTCTGTTATTTCAAAATTTACATTGAGTACTGCATTAAGCATTTCAAGAAGCTTTGATTTACCGGTTTCGGTTGGTAATTCATCTTCAAATTTCCACTCGTAAGTTGCACCACATCTGAATTCCTGATTTCCAATCGGGACGATGAACATTCCAGAAAGAAGAATAAAATCCTGAGGCAATTCCGGACATTTGATCACAACAATTTCGCCCTTGGCAGGGATCAATGGTAAGAAATTCCAGAATTTATTTTTCAGACACCGGTATCCTTCACAGAAAATAATTTTTTTCGCTTTTATATCCTGATAAGAAATATCATTTTCTGAAATTATTAGTTCCTGTTCATCAAACAATTCATTTATGAAATTATTTTCTTTCTCAAATAAATTTCTGATCCCTCTTACAAATAACGGAATATCCATCCATCCGGAAGATGTAATGCGCACCAATTTTATAAAATCCCTGATCTTTCCCCGATATAGATCATTTGGAGCATCATCCCTGAAATAGTGATTCAGGTTTTGTTCTTCCATTCTTCTTGTCCATTCATTGAACTCATGAACCGTTCCTGTCACTTCCAGTGCATCCATTTTATGAAATACCTCATCACCGGTTTCAGTTTTATAATCAGAATAAAATTGAAAAGCATAGGGTAGTGCAGTATCCGCCATCCAGCTTTTGACGATCCTTCTTCCGGTGATCGGATTGACTAGACCGGCAGCAACCTGGGAAGAACTGTTTGAGGAATATTTATCAATAATAAAAACACTCTTGCCTTTTTTTCTTAGCAGATAAGCAAGTGTTGATCCCGCAATTCCCTGTCCAACGATCAGGTAATCATACATCATGGTTTCTTGCCTTTGAAAGACACTACGGCAATATACTGATCATCTGGACTTATAGCAATCCGGTAAAAATCATGATCCATTGATACTATTGGTTTTCCTATTGAAACCCAGGATTTACCTTTTAATTCAAACACGCCACTTTTAAATCCACTGATCAATGTTCCATCAGAGAAGAAAGCAAAATCTTCTGATCCGGGAAGAGTCTCAATGACCTTCTTTATTTTTTTGCTTTTGAAATTGTAAGTGGAAAGATACCAATGAGCAGAATCATTTTTGTCAATAAAGTAAAGTTCTTTGTTTTTCGGATGGATCTTCATACACCGACCCGGATTTGTCGTTACAAAAGTTCTTTGCTGGGTTTTCAGATCAAGTACCTGTAATGAACTTGTATCTTCTACTACAAACATTGTAATGAGGGAATCATTCACCCAGCAGGAATAACCGATACTGTCTGAATTTTTAACAAGCTCAGAATGGGTGGTCATTGGATAATCTAATATATAAAAACGCTGTCCGCCGTCTTTGTCAACTCTCACCGTACTGATCTTTTCGCCACCTCTTATAAAAGTAGGCGAGTACTCGCTTTCTTCGGTGTCAGTTATCCTTGTTTTTGTTTTATCCGTAATGTTGTATTTCCAGATCTCTGATTGTCCACTGTCTTCAACAGAAACAAAAAGTAATTCCTTACTATCAGGTGAGAAGCACGGTTGGTTATCGTAGCCAACACGGTTAGTGATATTTTTTGCTTCACCAAACGAATGTTTCTTTCCAGCTGTTCTTGCTTTAAAAAGAAAGATGTCTGTATCCGGCAATTGTGCAGTACTATAGGCAAATGAGAATAGAACAATTGCACTTACTGTTAAAATATTTTTTTTCATAGTTTATATTCTAGACCGTCTTGCGTTTTTTTCTTCATTGAAATAGAAACGTCGGAACTATCGATAATAGTGCTGACATAAGTTGATTTGCTAGTATACCCTCTGATGATACTCTGGGCTGATTTGTCAAAATCAAGTACCTTAATAGAATCAATTTGACCGTTAAAATTAAGGTCTCTTGCAATGGTTGAATGGAAGATACCCCGTTTCCGGATCAGTTTATACAAAGGCATGTTCTCTGAACTCATAGAAGAACTTTGTCTTTCGAGGAAAAAATTTTCCTTTACAGAGAATGATTCTCCGAGTGTATCCTTATACTTTGTTGTTAGAAGAAAATTTACCAGTCGCGATGGAGAGAGTATAAACATTCCGATTGTTATAATGAAAATACTGAAATAGATCTTAAGTACTGTATTTGTATTACTTCGCCATGCTAATCCGGATAAGATCAATCCACTGCAAATATATGTCAGAAAGAAATAGTTGAATGCATGGGGATCCTTCTGAAGTATCAGTGAAGCAATAAAGGCGAACAGAAACATTCCATGAATGGCAGCATAAAGGAAAAATTTCTCTTTCGAAGTGTTTTTTCCGATTATACTTATAATTAACCCGGCTATGACGGAGACAATAAAGAGAATAATGGCAATATAAAATGACATATTTTAAGGAATATTATTACATTTGAATCCCCGGTAAATTTAAAGAAAGATGAAACAATTAAAACATATTACAACAATAATTCTGACAGTTATTGTTCTGACTACCATGCTGAAGCCAGAATCTTCTAATGCTGCAACCGGTGATACAACAGTTGTGAATGGTTTTTCAGGATTTCTGCATCAGAATTGCAATACAGGTAAAGGAACATTTCTTTTCCCTTCCGATTCGCTTTCTTATTACAGAATTTTATTAAAATATCAATTGAGTTGTCCGGGCTTCGGATGTGATATTTATGACCGGATCGCTACCTTGAAGGTAGAACGTGAAACCGGTGAAATTGATTCTACATTGACTGCATTTCCATCTTTTACAGTGGATGGCAATACCGTTGATACACTTCAATATATGACATTGCCTTCCTATTCTTATTCTTACGATACTGCAACATCATCAATTGATTCAGTTGAAAACCCCACATTCGTTGTCAGCTTTTATTCTGATTCGCTCAATCCTGCTACGGTAACGTATCAGGTTACTGTATGGCCGGTTTATTACAACAACTATGTTTTCGATAGTCTGGGAAATGCAACCGACTCTGTTTTTGTTAATCCTGATGTAACACTTTATCTCGAGTATGATTCATTTTATGTTAACTTTAATGTAAAGGAGCAAATTGAAATTGCAAGAGCTATTACACCGTATGGAATGGCCGTTGATCTCTGGTATGACGTAACTGATTATAGAACGCTTCTGAAAGATAGTGTAACCTTTGTATCGAATGTATGCGGGTATAGCAATGGCTGGCTGGTGACGAATGAATTTTATTTTATTGAAGGAACACCGCCAATGGAAGCCTTCAAGGTTACCAATCTATGGAATGGTACTTGGCAATATGGGAATGCTGCTGATCCTATTGATAATCATTTACCGGTGATTACTATTCCTGTCGATTCAAATACGATTTATGAGAAGATCCGTCTGATTACAACGGGACATGGTTTTGGTGGATTCCCGAATCAGAATGTTGCTGAATTTTTTGATGTAACACATACATTGAATATAGCAGGAACTGATTTCGATCAGCGACTGTGGCGTGATGAATGTGGTTCTAATCCTTTATACCCGCAAGGAGCTCCAGGTTATACAAGCACCTGGTTCCTGAAAAGGGCAAACTGGTGTCCCGGCTCTTATGTAAAGCCTCAGGACTATAATGCAACACCATTTATTACTGCAGGCGGAACATTGGCGGTCGACTATAATATGGTTCCATATACAGTAAGTGGGGGGCCTTCAGGATTCTACCATCCTGAATATGCAATACAATCTCATGCGATTGAATACAGTTCTATCAATTACGTAAACAATGCTTCAATCGAAAGGATTGCTGCTCCTACTGATGCCTTTGAATACAGAAGAAGAAATCCGGGATGCGATGGACTGGAACCTCAGGTTGTCATTAAAAATAATGGAAGTGCTGTTCTAACGGCCCTCAATATTCATTACAAAGTTGATAATGGAGCGACTCAGACTTTTTTATGGACAGGGTCATTGAATATGATGGACAGCACAACTGTCACCTTGCCTTCAATTACATTCGGAGCAGGAAGCCATACATTTACTGCTTATGTCGATCAACCAAACTCAAGTCCTGATGAATTTGTATTTGATGATACATTACATTCTAATTTTAATCCGGTCAATATTTACAATACAAATTTTGTCAGGATCCTTACAAAAACAGATAACTCCCCAGAGGAAGTGTCATGGACAGTAAAAGATGATCAGGGAACTGTATTGTTTTCACGGAATAATTTTACGGCAACGAATACTCTGCATGTAGATACTGTTTATCTTTCAAATGGGTGCTATTCTATCACGGCATATGATACTTACGGAGATGGAGTTTGTTGTTACAATGGTAGCGGACTTTTCAGGATCCTGAAAGGAAGTTCAGCTACATTGATAGGTTCTTCCGGTGATTATGGAGATTTTTTCAATGTTAATTTTGGAATAGATTTCCAGGTTGGAATTGATGAACTTGAATCATCTGACCTCTTCATTTATCCAAATCCAAGTACAGGTATGATCAGAATTAATTCAGGAATTTCAGAGTCGGATTTTACTGCAAAAATATTCGATCTTACCGGTAAACTGATCATGAGTAAAAATGGAGTTATATCAAGCTATAGTTCAGAACTTGATCTTTCCGGATTGTTCAGCGGACTTTATATGATACAGATTGAAGTTAACGGAACCATGAGCATCAGGCGATTGTCGATCATCAGATAGTTTCTGTTTTAGATACCAGATAGGTGAAAGAAAGAATTATTCAATTTAATTCGATTAATTGCCATCGAAATTCGACTATTTATTGAAGTTAAGGAGTATTTTTTTGAGCCATTAGAGGTTGGTTTTGAAATAAACTTGACAGGTATACTATTTATTCTATAAATTACCTAGGTTAAGTTTATATCCGGTTCATATAAAAAAATGTAATTGGATTAATCAGCCATTACTAAACCTCAAAAAAGATAATTCTTATGGGAAAAAAAGGCGCTGTTATAGCAGGAATTCTTGTGATCTCATTAGCCACCAATTTTTATTATTTCTTTCGTCCTGCGGACTCTGTGGCTTGTGATAACAAAGGCAGGTATTCTGAGGAAGAAGTAGAAGGTGCACTCCGGATCTCAGAAGCAGAAGGCCATGATTTGGTTAATCATTACAGGGAAAATTACCCGCCTGACCAGAATGGAAATCGTCCAACCGGATATGTATTTACAAAAAGAATGTTCGATGAAATATTTGAGGATCCTGAATTCAACAGTGTAACTCTTGATCTTGTAACGTACAATGAGAATGTATCTATAGTGGTCAAAGGATTCAAGACCAGAAAAACAAAAATAGACGGCAGTGCTGAAGGGAAGGTCTATGTTATCAAATCGTTTTGTCCTGTAGATTGTTCGGTCTGGTAAAATTTCACTTCAATCGTATTCAAACTCACACGTAATATTCACAAAAAATGAAAACAAAAACACTTATTCTGTTAATTGCATTTGCAATTTCAATTGGATTTAATGTTGTGGCCATAACTTCAGCCGTTGAAGAAGTTTCTCCATGCGATAATACTAATCGCTATAAAGATGAACAAGCCGGTGGCGGAATTTCGGTCTCAGCGGGAGAAGCTGCAGAAATGGTTTCAGCGTATCGCAATTCACACAAAGGCGACGAAAGTCCATACAAGACAACCGGTTTTTTCCTCAGTAAAAGGATCTGTGATGAAGTCTTCAAAGATGGATCAGCAAATACTTTATTACTAAGTCTGATCAACAATAATGGACAGTTGAATCTCGCTGTGAAAGCTGTAAATTCACCAAACACTGCTCTTGATAAACGAAACGGTAGTGATGTTTATATTTTACAGACGTTTTGTCCTGATGACTGCTCAGGTTGGTGAGAATAATTATGTCCTTTAAGAACTGTAAAAAATTACTTTTCCTCTTATTAATGTGTGCGAGTTGTTTTGCTTTTGCTTCAACAGACTCGTCACTGAGAAGGAGTGAACTGGATTCTGTCTTTATTGTTTTGGAAAACAATATTTCAGGAAATACAGATTCTATTATCATTCAGACAAAGAACCTTCTTGAAGAATGTAAGAAGACAGGTTATGAATCCGGTATTGGTAAGGCGTATTACATTTTGGGTAAATCAAATATTGTCGGAGCTTTCAATTATCCGGCGGCCTTTGATTATATCTACCGGGCAAAGAAGATTTTTGAAAAAAATGGTCTTGATCAGGAGAGTGCAAAATGTAATATTCAGCTCGGACTTATAAATTACCTCCAACGAAGTTTCGTTGAAGCTGAGACTTATTTTGTCGCAGCAATGAAGACATTTTATGAAAAAGGAGATACGGTACGCTGGCGCAGGACTGCCTATCTGACTTCGTTGTGCAGTTCTGAAAGTGAAAACTTCAAACGTGCTGACAGCCTTCTTGCTATTGCCAGGCGCTATATGTTTGTCGGAAAAGACTCTTCAGGAATCAGGGAGTATTTTTATGGCACAGGAATATATTTCGCGCGACAAAATAAAAATGATTCAGCAATTTATTATTTTTTAAAGGCAGCTGACAGGTTTGATCAAAAGAATGAGCCTATTGCAACTCAGTTATTTTTCGGGGAAATTGCACAGGCATATTATCTGAAAGGAAATGAAACTTCTGCAAGGGAGTATGCTGACAAGGTTATTGATATCGGATACATTCACAATAGTGTGAGAGGAATAGTTCAGGCACACCATTTATTATATAAGATCGAGTTCAAATCGAAAAATTATAAAAAAGCTTCTGAGCATCTTAGTAAGTTTGTCGATTTAAAAGATTCAATGTTCAATGAGCGGAAATCATTTGAGCTTGCTTCAGTAAAATCAAAGTATGCAATTGAAAAAGCTGAGCAGGAAAATCAGTTGCTTATGGCAAAACAAACAGCGATTCAGGAATCACAGGTTCAAAGACAAAGGTTCCTGAAGAATCTGGTAATTGTTGGGTGTTCGTTTTTGATAATTCTTGTTTTGTTTCTGATCAACACAAATAATCTGAAGAAAAAAAAGAATGCAGAACTGGCGGCGTCGCTTTCAAAACTGAAAGAAACGCAGGCTCAGTTGATCCGTCAGGAAAAACTGGCATCAATGGGAAAATTATCAGCAGGCATAGCGCATGAGATCCGGAATCCAATTAATTTCATTACAAATTTCTCAGAATTGTCTGAAGAACTCCTGACGGAACTTTCAGTAACAGATTCTGATCAGGAGCGTGATGATCTGATTAAAGGGTTGCAGGATTCAATGGAGAAGATCAAGATACATGGAAAGCGTGCAGACAGTATCGTAAAAAGTATGCTTGATCACTCAAGGAGTGCAATCCCTGAACGTGAGCTGTGCGATTTTAATCTCTTGTGCGAAGAACATTTATCAATGGCATTTAATGCTATCCGAGTGGGAAATCCTGCCTTTCAATGTCAAGTCCAGACCAATTTAAGTCCTCAGGTTCCAAAGATGCGATTAGCCTCTGCAGACATTGGAAGAGTTCTTTTGAATGTTTTTAATAATGCTTTTTATGCAATGGAAGAAAAGAAGAACGGTGGATCAGATTTCAGTCCAAAATTAAACATAACAACTAACCTTATTAATAACAGAGTAGTTCTGATAATTCAGGATAACGGCAATGGTATACCGGATAAAGTCAGGGATCAGATCTTTGAGCCGTTTTTTACAACAAAACCTGCCGGACAAGGAACAGGTTTAGGATTAAGTATCAGTAATGAAATTATTAAATCACATCAGGGTGAATTGAGTGTTGAATCCAGGCAGGGAGAATATTCGCGATTCATTATTTCCTTGCCGGTTTGAACAGACGTTCTTAAACCAATCTGATCACTATAGCTTCTTCGGTTTTTTCAGTTCTCAGCAGTTTCAATGGTTTTTGAGCCGGACCTGACTGAGGAATTCCTTCAAGATTGAATTCACTGAAGTGTACATTACATCTGAATCCGCTCCCATAAAAAGTTATTGGATTTGACGCATGAGTACACATCATCAGCAAAGCTATCCATTCCCCTGATTTGTTTTTGATCAATGCAATATCTGCTGACGCATTCTTAGCCTTTACAATCAGAGATTCTTTTTCTGAAAGTTCTGATATGGGAATTGAAATAGAATTATCGTTTATGCTGCCATTAAATACGTGCATGGATGCACAACTTTGCAGAAGTGAAGTGATGGCAGCGACACCTGTCGCTGCCAGACAAAAAGTACAAGAGCTTTTTAGAAAGTTTCTTCTGTCCACGGATAAATGTGCTTTAATTTACAATTGGAGTTTTCCAAAAGTACTAAGCATTATCGATTAACCGAAATCCTTTTCCGTGAATATTGATGATATCCAACGAAGAATCTTCTTTCAGGTATTTTCTCAGTTTGGTAATGAATACATCCATACTTCTGGCATTAAAGTAATTGTCGTCACCCCAGATCTCTTTTAATGCTTTCTGACGTGGCAATAATTCATTCTTGTAGATACAAAGCATGCGAAGTAATTCTGCTTCTTTGGGAGAAAGTTTTTGCGATTCACCGTTCTTGGCAATTGTTCTGTGATCAAAATTGAAGTGATACTGTCCAAGATCAAATTCTTTTTGGGAAGGATCATGGTTTTTGTCAAGACTTCTTTTTAAAATGGCTTTTAGTTTCAATAACAAAACTTCTGAATCAAATGGCTTGGTGACATAATCATCGGCTCCAACACGGAAGCCGGCAAGCATATCATCCTTCATTGTTTTTGCTGTTAAGAATATGATCGGCACATGTTCATCCTTTTCGCGGATTTCTTTTGCTAATGTGAAACCATCTTTTCGAGGCATCATAACATCAAGAATGCAGATGTCAAATTTGCCTGCTACAAACTGGTCGTAACCTGCAAAGCCGTCAGTACAAAGCTTAACTTCATATTCATTCAGTTCAAGATAGTTTTTCAGAACGGAACCGAAGTTAGGATCGTCTTCTACAAGTAAAATTTTTGTTTTTGCTGTCATTGTATTTAGGGTTTTCAATGAAATGAGTAAGGTAAGTATATTTCAAAAGTACTTCCGGCACCCGGTTCACTATCTACTTTAATTGTGCCTTTGTGTAATTCCACGATCTCTTTGACATAACTCAGGCCAAGCCCGAATCCTTTAATATCGTGAATATTTCCGGTTGGTACACGGTAGAATTTTTCAAAGATCTTTTTCTGAATGTCTTTTGACATCCCGGCACCTTTGTCCTTAACAGTAACGAATAATCCGTCGTTATTATTGTAGGTTGAAATGGTGATAAGCGGTTTGTCAGGGGAGTATTTATTGGCATTATCCAGCAGATTGAAAATGACATTGGAGAGATGAATCGGATCCCCGGTGATCATTGGAATAGTTGCATCCAGCGCCAGATCAATTTTGCCTTCTTTACTTTCAACCTGCAACTCGATCAGATCAACTGCGTTCAGAATGATCGTATGAAGGTTCAGCTGTTCCTTTCTGAGGTTCAGTTCACCTTTTTCAAGTTGCGCCATCTGTAATACGTTTTCAACCTGAGAGTTCATTCTTCTGTTTTCTTCCCTGATAATCCGTGTGAAATAATCCATCTTTTCTTTATCATTCTGAACTTTTGGATTTTTTATTGAGTCAACTGCCAGTGAAATTGTGGCAATAGGTGTTTTGAATTCATGCGTCATATTGTTGATGAAATCGCTCTTGATATCGGATAGTTTTTTTTGTTTGTAAATGACTTGTATCGTATATGCAAAACCGAACAGGATAATGAATGTAAATAATGTTGAACTGGCCAGCATGAACCACATTGATGCCAGGACATATTTAATCGTATTTGGAAAATGCAGAATCAGGTAATCCGGTTTCGAAACAATGTCGTTTGGAAACAAGAGTATTCTGAATTTTGAATTTTGCAGTTCTTTCTGATCGATTTTGCTTTTTTCTATCAGAAAGGAATTAGACAATCCATTCAATACCCCATAATTTACGTCAATATCTATGCCGCGGTTTTTCAATTCCATATGGATCAGCGAATCGAGTCGGGTAGAGTCTATTCTTGACAAAACATCGCCTTCCGGGCCGGCAAATTCTACTGCTACTTTTTGCATTACGTCATTGAGTTTTTCAAGTCTGGCCTTGATTTTCTCCTCATTTTGACGAATTGTGATCTCTGCTGAATCTCCGAATACTCTTGTGATCTGCGAACTGTGGATCGTATGCTGACTAACCGAATCTTTGTGAAAGTAATTTCTCTTCTGGACTCTCAGAAACGACCGGTTACTTCCGGGGCGGTGAAATTCGATGTTGATGTCAGCATTATCCAGGTCCTCCATGATCGGTGGCGGATGACCAGGTAAGTTGGGTATTTCTATACTCGTATCAGTAATCGTGACAGGATTCAGATTTGTAGTATCACGGATAATAAGTTGAGTGACTCTTTGAGGGTCAAAATTGAATACTCTTTCATGGAGAATATTCATCGCTTCATTGGTCTCAATCCTGTCAACAATAGAATTCATTGCCTGATTGACCGATTGCTCAAATTGTTGTTCTTTTAAACGGATATCATGAAAGATCCAGTAAAGCTGAAGGCCGATCACACCAATCAATGCAATACTCATCAGTGCAATTATACCTCTGATACTTTTCTTATTCATTACTTGCAAAAATACAATCTGTTAACATTTAAAGGTTGACTTTAACCAATCTTTAACAGAGATTAACGGCGCATTAACCCATTACTATTCATCCGGACTTATCTTTGGTTCTCTAAACAGCATCTCAAATGTTCAATAAGTTTCCCTCACGAATTGTTCTTGCCTGGATCGTACTTGGAGTGGCAATGATCCTGTTGACTTTATCGGTCACTTTCGCGCAATCTGTCTCTTTGATCCGGAAAGACAATGGTGAAGTGAAGTTCAAATATAAAAGTACGGATAAAAAGAATAGTCAAAGTATTGACACAACTTTCAAAGTTGAAAACGATGAGGAATTCTACAAGGTCATGCAGGAAATAAGCGACAAATATGACCTGAATTTATCAATGCTGGAGAAGAATGAATTCGAATCCATCGGGGAAAAGGGCAAAACGGGCTTTTCTTACAATATGCACATCAGTTCCGGTGATAAGAAGAAAAAAGGTAAAGAAAAGCTAGAATCAGCAGAAATTCATATTGATATTGATAAATCTATGCGTGACCTGGAAGAGGCAATGAAGGATCTAGAAGCATCCTTATCTGATATGAAATTCGATATGCACATAGACAGTGATGATGATTATCTGGATATTCGTATTCATGGTAATCCACCAACACCTCCAGCACCACCATCAGCGTCTCCCGGAAAAGAACATGTAGAAATAAACATTGACCACAACGGTAAAAGAACAAAGATCATTAAAAAACATGATCATGAAGACCTGGGTATTCCTGACAGTCTCGACAACGATGAACACATAATTGTATTCGGTGATCAAGAAGAAGCAGCACCGGAATTAGAAAAAGTGATCACGAAAGAAAATGGCAGACAAATATTTATTTATAAGAGAAAGAAAAAATAGGTAGAATTTAGTATCAGGTTAGTATATTTCCTTTAGGTTGATCCCGCTCTTAAACAAGCGGGATTTTTTTTGCTGATAGCTAATGACGTCAACCTGAAAAATAGTTCCGTTATCCGTTATTCATAATCCGCTGCATTTGCATCAAATGCCTTTCCTCATGAGCAACAATGATCTCCATTGCATCAGAGAGATTGAGAGTAAGAAGAGCCGCTACAGGTGAGGTGATCACAATTTTCTCGAATTGAGGTGTATTTAATTTCTTAAATAATGAACAGAGTTTTTCCTGATGTTCAATAAAGTCTTTAATGATTGATGTTTTTATAGTAGAACGGGAAGGTAGAAAAAGTTTGGGCGCCTGAAACTTCTTTATAACTACCGGACCAAGTGTTTTGATCATCTGCTTGCCGGTGTATTTTGTTAAAGGATTATTTCTTTCCCAGAAAGTCATTTTATGCTTTTCTGATAAAACGGCTTCAAAGGCCGCGAAGTATTTTGAATTGGATATTATTAGATGTTCAATACATTGTGCAATACTCCATGAATCCGGATTTGATTTATAGTTCAATTTCTCTTCAGTCAGATTTCCGAATTCATTTTCAACTGTTGCTGTTATTTCAGATAATTTTTGTGTGTAGTTCATGATGTAATTCTGGTTGTTTATTCAACTACCGGTTCAAATCAAGTTCTTGTTTTAAATTTATTGCAAGTCGTTTTCTGAACAAAAATTTTTTCAAAGTAATTCCACCATCAACTGAAGTATTGATCTTAGTTTTATTTCCGGTAAATAAACTCAAGCCTTGAGGAAGAAAGGTCAGCAGATCAGCCATGGAAAGATTCAATTGCATCGGAATTAAAATATCTGAATTTCTGGCTATTTTAATAGACTTAGGGAGGAGAGTTGATCCGATCAGCTTATTCTCAACAGAGACATTGGTATTGATATCAGTTAATCTTAATCCCCAGTTATTGGGATTATGTATTTTCAATTCGAACTTGATCACAGGTGAGTTGTTCTCAGAAACATATGTTACATTTTCTATTGATTTGAAATCAATATTTTTTCTGGTCAGGCAGGAGGTGAGACTGAAGAAGAGTGCGATGTAGAATAATTTCGTCATTGATCTAATCAAAAACACCCGGCAGAACCGGGTGTGTATATTTTAAATGGGAGCGTTCATTTTTTTATCGAGAAACTGAAAGAATGTATCACTGCGCAATCCGATGCGTAATGATTCAAGAGCAATGACTTCAGTTGGTGAAATATTGCCCAGATTCACATCCGCACCGATCAGCTTTATAAAATAAACTTGTCCGCTCTTATTAGGAGTTTCCCAGATAATATTTTCAGCTTTTACTCTCGCAAGGATCTTATTGATGAGCACTACGTGAGCCTTTCCGTTTGGTCTGTAAATTCCGACAGTTCCGCTTTCGCGGGCTTCAGCGATTACTTTCCATGCTCCGGCCTGGATCTCACTTTCGATCATATCGATCCACTTCGATGGATGAATAATAATTCCTTCCTCTTTAGACCCTACTTCTGTAATGACAGTACAATGCTTGCTGAGTCTGCGGATGAAATCCAGTTTCTTTCCATGATCAAGCTGGATTGAACCATCACTCACTTCGGCATGTGTCAGTTTATATTTTTCGAGTAACCGAATGTAGTCGTCAAACTTATTTCTGACAATAAATGCTTCAAGCAAAGTACCGCCGAAATAAACCGGGATATTCGCTGAACGATAAACTTCAATTTTTTTTTCAAGATTAGGAGTTACATACGAACTACCGAATCCTAATTTCACAATATCAATATATGGTGCAGAAACATCAAGCATATCTTCAGCCTGCCGGGTACTTAACCCTTTGTCCATGATCATGGTCAATCCTGATCCACGCGGTTTGGACGTCCGCTGAGGTATATTATCGAGTAAGAAATTCATATGCGGTTTTTATAGAGGTCAATTATTTCGAGGATATGCCGATCGTTTTCCATGGCCGGTGAATATTCGAAGACCGTGTGACAAAGTTGAACATTTTTATCCAAAGCAGAAGCCAGTACATTGTAAGATTCCTGAATATTACCTATTGAGTAGTAATAACATGCAAGCCTGTAAATTAATTCGGCTGAATTAGGGAGGAAAATCATCCCTTTTTTGATCAGATCCAGAGCTTCATCTGCCCGGTTATCAGCCATCAGAAGGTGAGAATACTCCAGCCAGATATCCTGATTGTCGGGTTCAAGATCGATCACTTTTTTATAGTGACCTTCTGCAGCAATATAATTGTCGAGATGATATTCAGCATCTCCCATTGCGAACCAGAATTCAGGGTTTTTATCATCCAGTTCTATGGCTTTTTTAATGTATTGGGTGGCTTCAAACCAGCGTTCTTCATTTTGCAGGGTGATTCCAATTCCTAACCATGCTTCTGCAAGATTTGAATCAAGTTTAGTAGCCTTCTTATAATAATCTCTTGCTCGTTGAGCATCTTCCAATTGCTCGTAACATTCGCCAATATTGTAATACGTCAGAGCATCCGGTGCTTCAAATTCGAAGGTCTTTTTGTAACAATCAATGGCATCTTTGTAGCGATTCAGATTGGCAAGTGTATTTCCTTTATTGAAATATGCAGAGGAGAAATCGTCTTTGATCGCAAGGCAATAATCATAAGCATCCAAAGCATCTTCAAACCGGTTCAGCCTGTTGTAGACATTTCCCAGATTGTACCAGGCAGGAAAACTATACGGTTGAATATCGATGAAACGGTTATAGAAATCAATGCTATCTTCAAAACGCTCTGTGAACTCAAAACAGAAAGCGATCTCATACAAGGCAATTTCATTCTCAGGATTATTCTCAAGACATAGCTTTAAATAGTCAATAGCTTTATTGTAATCACCCCAGCTTTCGTAAACATAAGCCAGGTTGAGATAGAGCATGTCAAGCTCTTCAGCAAGGGGAATGGCCATATTGAAACTTTCAATGGCTTTTTCAAATTGCTGTAATTGCGAATAAATACTACCTCTGATCATGTACAGATCAGGGTCGAGAGGGGTAATTTTTTCTGCTTTACCTAAAATAGCAAGCGCTTCATCCAGCCGTTCTACCATGGCTAACAATTGCGCTTCACGGAGCAGAAACTCTACCGAATCAGGATGCTGATCCTGGGCATATTCTATCACCTGAAGGGCTTTAACCGGATCGTTCTTTTCAATATAATAATCAACAATATTCACGAAAGCGTCAACATCAAAGAAGTATGCATCTTTGTTGCGAATCATTTCTTCGTATCGCTCTATGGAATAACGGATCTGCTTTTGCTGATCGTCACTATTTAGGAATTCTTCTTCTTCCATTTAAAAAAATTAGGTCCTGAAAAAGATTGGTAGTTCAAAGATAATCATAAATCCACAGATTTTCCTCATAAACAGCCTACTTTTCCACATAATTGGGTTAATTAATGAAATTAGGCGGTATATTCTATCCTGGTAACTTGGTCAAAAGGATGACTACCTGAAAATCAGCCTTCTTTTTTAAAAAGTTTCGAACCTGTATTTACATCCTGCTGCGTACCTTCGGAGCTTATGTTTCTGAAAAAACTTTCATTGGTTAATTTTAAGAATTACGGGACTGCCGATCTTGATCTATCCGGTGGAGTCAATGCATTTACCGGTGGTAATGGAGAAGGGAAAACGAATTTGCTGGATGCCATTCATTACCTGGCAATGTGCAAAAGTTATTTTAACTCATCTGATCTGCAGAATGTAAAACGCGGTGAAGAGTTTTTTATACTCCAGGGAATATTTGACCTGAATGGTGTGGATGAAACCATTTCCTGCGGATTCAAAAAGGGTCAGAAAAAAGTCCTGAAAAGAAATCAGAAAGAATACGATCGCCTTGCAGATCATATTGGATTTATCCCTGTAGTCATGATCTCACCCACAGACGTGAGTCTGATCACAGACGGTAGTGAAGACAGACGACGTTTTCTGGATAGTATCGTTTCACAATTTGACCGCGTTTATCTGGAAGACCTCATCAGTTACGGGCGTGTGATCTCTCAACGTAATGCTTATCTCAAGCAGGCTTATCAAACCAGGAAATTTGACTCCGATTCTTTGTTGATATGGGATGAACAACTCATCCCCATAGGAAACAGGATCCATGCCGTGCGTCAGAAATTCATTGAAGAACTGATTCCGATCTTTGCAAGATATTATGATTTTATTTCCGGTGGAAAGGAAACCATCGATATTAAATATGATTCTGACCTGAATGAACATCCATTTTCTGAATTGTTACAACGATCTCTTGAAAAAGATAAAGTACTTCAATACACAACTTCAGGCACTCACCGGGATGATCTTATTTTTATGATCAATGGTTTTCCGGTAAAGAAGTTTGCATCTCAAGGTCAGCAGAAGTCATTTCTCATCGCAATGAAACTGGCGCAATTTGATTTCATGGCGCAGTTAAAAAACATGAAACCGATATTACTCCTCGACGATATTTACGAAAAACTCGATGACAACCGGATCTCAAAATTAATGGAACTCGTCAGCAAACATAACTTCGGACAGATCTTTATAACCGATACTCATCTGGACAGAGTGCAGGAAATTTTCAAAAGGATAGGAGAAGAGGTAAGGTGTTTTGAAGTTGAGGGAATGGCGGTTGCAGTTCTTTAAAAGGTCAAAGGTCAAAGGTCACGCGGCCTGAAAGTTAGTAGCGTGACCTCTGACCTCTGACTTCTGACCTCTGACCTTTGACCTTTGACCGATGACCTTGATGATGACCGATGTATTTTGTTCCCAAACAAGCATTACAATTTCCCAAAAGTATTACCTTCGAACAAATGAAATCCTACCGCAAATCCAACGACCTGAGCATGAAAGAAGCTCTGGAGGCGATGATAAAATCGTATCGATTAGAAGATAAGATGAATCATGTGCGGATCATAAATGCATGGGAAAAGGTGATGGGTCCGGCAGTAGCACACAGGACCATTGAAATAAAGGTCATTGATAAAACACTATTTGTTACACTTTCCTCAGCATCCCTTCGTCAGGAACTTTTTATGGCAAAAGATAAAATCATATCATCGCTGAATGAAGAGGTGAAGGCGGATGTATTGGCGGAGATAGTTTTTAAGTAACTAATAACGAATAACTAATAACGAATAACGGGCTTTATAGCAAAGTAAGTTCTTTACTAAAAAGCCCGTTATTCGTTATTAGTTATTCGTTATTCGTTATTATTTATTCGTTATTATTTATTGACTGTTCGTTAAAACCGTTCTGTTCCAGCAAAGAAGAAATTTCCTTCAATCGCTGCATTCTCATCGCTATCCGAACCGTGAACGGCATTGGCTTCGATTGATTTTGCATAGAGATTACGGATGGTTCCTTTTTCCGCTTTAGCAGGATCAGTTGCACCGATCAGTTTGCGGAAGTCTTCGATGGCATTTGATTTCTCAAGGATGCACGCAACGATTGGACCGGATGACATATATTTTACTAAGTCATTGTAGAAAGGACGTTCCTTGTGAACTGCATAGAATTCACCTGCACGCTCAGGAGTCAGCTGAGTATATTTCATTGCAACAATACGGAAACCCGCTTCGTTGATCTTTGCGAGGATAGCACCAATGTAGTTGTTTGCAACTCCATCCGGTTTGATCATCGTAAATGTTCTGTTTGTCATAATCATAATTTATTTCTAGTTGTTTTTTTTCTTTTTTCTTTCACTTTTACTTTTTGTTTCGAACAACGAAAAAAAAGTAAACTACTTACAGAGACTTTATCTCAGTTACAAGTTTCGTTAACGCAGCTTTTGCATCTCCAAATAACATAGATGTTTTCGGATCATAAAAGAGCTGATTCTCTATGCCGGCATAACCTGCATTCATACTTCTTTTATTGATGATAATATGTTTTGCGGCTTCAACATCAAGTATAGGCATTCCGTAAATAGGAGAGGCAGGGTCAGTCTTTGCAGCAGGGTTCACAACATCATTAGCTCCGACTACAAGAACAACATCTGTAGTTGCAAATTCAGGATTGATCTCGTCCATTTCAGCCAGCTTGCCATAATCGACATTACTTTCTGCAAGCAGTACATTCATGTGTCCCGGCATACGTCCGGCAACAGGATGTATTGCATATTTCACTTGTACACCGCGTTCCTCGAGTACCATTTCAAGTTCATGAATGATATGTTGTGCCTGTGCAACAGCCAATCCATATCCCGGAACGATGATGACCTTTTTTGAATAGTTCAATAATACAGCAGCATCACTAATCGATATATCCTTGATCGTTCCTTTCATTGCTGCACTTTCTCCGGTAGCTGCACTTTCGCCGAATGCCCCGAAGATCACATTGAACAACGGACGATTCATGGCACGACACATTTCAAGTGTCAGGATCGTACCAGCTGATCCAACTAAGATCCCGCCGGTAAGCATTACCTGATTATCATAAAGGAATCCGCCGAATGCAGCAGCAAGTCCTGTAAATGAATTCAGCAGGGAAATAACGACTGGCATATCAGCTCCGCCGATTGGGACAACAAATAGAACACCGTAGAGAAGCGCCAATGCAAAAGTTCCATAAAGCAGAACATTGCTTTCAGTTCCTGACATCGTTACATAAACGGCAACACCGATAGTAACGATCATCATAATAAGGTTGATGAAATTATAATTCGGTAGTCGTATTGATTTGTTCAATGTACCATTCAGTTTCATAAAGGCTATGATACTTCCCGAGAAAGAAACTGATCCGATGACAAGTCCCGCCATGATGATGGCAATTCTGTCAGTAGCCCCGACATTATGATGGAATTCGAGTAAAGAGATCAATGCAGCACATGCTCCACCCATACCATTGAAGAGAGAAACCATCTCAGGCATGGAAGTCATTTTTACCTTCTTCGCAGCTACAAAACCAATGATACTACCGATTGCCAAAGCAAGACCAATGAGTATGTAGATAATAGATGCAACTTCACCATCGTGTAAAAAAATTGTTC
Source organism: Bacteroidota bacterium (assembly GCA_049363815.1). Lineage (GTDB taxonomy): Bacteria > Bacteroidota > Bacteroidia > AKYH767-A > 2013-40CM-41-45 > JADKIH01. The sequence continues at coordinate 2,501 of JBMQEM010000023.1, read as the reverse complement.
CTGCAACTGCCAGTGTCATTCCAAAAGCAGCCCAGAGATTTCCTCTTCTGGCTGTCTGAGGACCACTTAACATTTTCAGTCCGACCACAAAAGTGACAGATGCAAAAAGGTAAATGATATCGAGTATATTTTTAGTAGTCATAATTCCGCAGAAAATTATTTTTTATCCTTCTTCTTAAACATTTCCAGCATTCTGTCAGTTACCACAAACCCACCGACAACATTCAGTGTTCCAAGAATGACTGCAACAAAGCCCAGACTCAATAATAGTGTCTGATCAGATTCTGTGTTAAGCATTACGATAATTGATCCAACCACAACAACACCGTGGATGGCATTGGCTCCTGACATCAATGGTGTGTGAAGAACGGAAGGAACTTTTCCAATTACTTCAACACCTACAAAAATGGATAGGATAAGAACATAGATTTTATCGATATGTTCGCCGATGAAAGAGATGAATTCGTTCATTTTTTAATTTAAATTTTCCTGGAATTTTATCACTCGCAGGGTTGCTTCAAGGACTTCAATCATGCTTTTGCCCTGATTGATGATCAGATGGCTGTTATTCAGATTTACTTTTTCGTATTCTAATGATCGTTCATACCAGTACATGCAATTCTTTGCTTCTTGTATGAAGACGCATAAGTAATAGTAAAAATCGTTTGGATTTTTACATGAGTGGATTCTTAATGAAGCTTCTTCAAGGGAAGCTACTGAAGAACGAAGTTTTTTATTCAGGAAAACGTCGATATGATTCTCGTCGGTTTCCAGAGCAGATAACAGGATCGATTGTGCGAACGATTCTGTCCAGTTTTTAAAATTAAGATCTTTCATGTGTGGGTTGAATATCAATCAGGCGTTTACTGTAAAATTTAAAGATGGATGAACTGCTTTGCCTTTATGTACGATCAGAGAGCCCTTCGTGATTTCCTCTTCCATTTCCCATTTGAATCCTTCATTGCTTGCAAGGTGGAGAAGAAAGGCCTGTATATTTTTAGCGTATAATTCAGAGGCATTCAATGGAAGAAGACTAGGCAGATTGGATTCACCTATGATCGTCACTCCATTTTTTACGACTGTTTTGTTGACTTCACTCATGGTACAATTTCCGCCTTGACTTACAGCCATGTCGACGATCACTGAACCCATTTTCATACTCTTTACCATATCATCGGTCACAAGTACGGGTGCTTTTCTTCCGGGGATCAAAGCAGTAGTGATCACCAGATCAGCTTCTGAGATATGCTTTGCAATAAGTGCCTGCTGGTTTTTCAGAAACTCTTCTGATACTCCGGTCACATAACCACCTTCCAGTTTCACGGAGGCGTCTCCTTTTACTTCTATGAATTTTCCACCCAAAGATTCAACTTGTTCTTTTGTCTCCGGACGGATATCTGATACTTCTACAATTGCTCCAAGGCGCTTTGCTGTAGCGATCGCCTGTAAACCGGCAACACCGGCACCCATGATCACAACTTTCGAAGGTTTGATCGTTCCGGCCGCAGTCATCAGTAATGGAAATATTTTTCCCAGCGCAGCGGCTCCGATAAGAACGGCTTTATATCCGGCGAGATTAGCCTGTGAACTTAAAACGTCCATTTTCTGAGCACGGGATATCCGGGGAATTGCGTCCATTGAAAATGCACTGATTCCGGCAGACTGGCACGCTTCAACTAAAGCTTGATTAGTTTGAGCATACATCATGGAAATGAGGATGCTATCCTTTTTCATCAAAGCAATTTCAGCAGGTGTGGGCGCATTCACTTTCAGGATGACATCAGCTTCACTGTAAATTGTCCTTGCGTCATCTACAATCTTTGCTCCGGCCTTTTCATATGCAGAATTGTCGAAGTAAGAATTCAAACCGGCATCTTTTTCGATATTTACTTCAAAACCGGCTTTGATAAGGGATTGAGTTACTTCCGGTGTTAATGCCACACGGCGTTCGAAATCATTCTTTTCTTTGGGAACGTTTACTTTCACTTAGACTGTTTTTGCTTGAAAAATATAATTGCGCAAATAAAACAATTAATTTTGGTTTATCATACAATTATCCTGACCTTCATTTTGATGAAAGGATTATCTTTGCATTACTTATGATGAAATTAACTCAACATACCCTTGACAAGATCGAGGATCTTTTGACAATGGCCGGATATAAGGTCCGTAATGAAAAAGGTAATTTTAAATCCGGGAGTTGTCAGATCGAAAACTCTAAGATTATTGTACTGAACAAGTTTGCTCCAGTTGAAGCAAAGGTATCCTACCTGATCGAAGCAATACAAGGCCTGAATCTGGATGAAAGTTTGCTCGATGAAAAGAATTTAAAGTTACTTCAGGAAATACGTCAGACAGAGATCAATTTCTCATCTGCAACTTAATTTCCCTGCGGAAATTTCACTATGAAATTCACCTTTTTAGGTACCGGAACATCACAAGGCGTCCCAATGATTGGATGTAAGTGTGCTGTGTGTACATCGACCAACTTCAAAGACAAG